>JAJZWH010000053.1 GCA_021846765.1 bacterium
AAACGCGGTAAGGAAAAATAACGATGGATAGACTAGCTAAAAATAAATTCTTGAAGCAAAGACGACGCAATCGGGTGAGAGCCAAGATTAATGGCACTAGTGATCGTCCAAGACTGAGTGTAAAAATATCTAATTATCATATAACCGCACAGCTAATTGATGATGTTAATAATCATACTTTAATCTACGTATCTACAGTAGGAACAAAAATAAATGGCACAATGACTGAAAAAGCTGCAAAAATAGGTAGTGAAATAGCTAAAAAAGCTCAAATCGCTAAAATAAAGCATGTTGTGTTTGACAAAGGAGATAAGCTATATCATGGCCGAATTAAAGCTTTAGCTGAAGCTGCTAGGAAAGAAGGATTGGAGTTTTAACATGGCAAATCAGAATAATAGTTCGCAAAAAATGCGTAGGGGCGAAATTGCTGAAGAAAAACAATTCGACGAAACAACTCTACACATAGATCGTGTAGCTAGAGTAGTCCGTGGTGGAAGGAGATTTAGATTTAGAGCTTTAGTAGTAGTCGGAGATCACAAAGCCAAAGTCGGTATAGGTTTAGCTAAAGGAGCAGATGTAACAGGGGCGGTTACCAAAGCTATAGAAGTTGCCAAGAAAAACTTAATCGTTGTACCCCTATATAAAGACACAATACCTCATGACGTAGAAGCTAAAGTCGGTGGATCAAAAATACTTCTTAAGCCAGCAAGTTCAGGAACTGGATTAATAGCTGGCGGCGTAGTTAGGAGCATCTTAGAAGTCGCAGGGGTAAATAATATATTAAGTAAATCGTTAGGATCATCCAATAAAACAAATACGGCTTATGCAACAATTGAAGCTTTGCAATCGCTTAAGCCAGCTAAAGACTGGATTACTACTAAAAATAAAGTTAAAGAAGTAACTAAATCTAAGCAGAACATAGTAAAGGAACTAGTAAAATGAAGTACCACGAATTAAAAGTAGCTGCTCATAGAAAAACTAAACGAGTTGGTAGAGGAATATCCGCAGGTCAAGGTAAGACAGCTGGCAGAGGGACTAAAGGACAAAAATCCCGAGCAGGATCAACTGCCAAACCTGGATTTGCAGGAGGACAAAATCCACTCATGCAACAATTACCCAAATTACCCGGTTTTAAAAGTTTTAAATTAAAAGCCGAGAACGTTTTTACTGATCAACTAAATAGCCTAAACGATCTGACCATAACGGCCAATGAGCTTGCTAAAGCTGGTTTAATATCTAGCCCTTTTATATATGTTAAATTATTATTCCGTGGCGAAATAACTAAAAAAATTGAAGTACAATTAACTGGTGCATCTGACAGTGCTATTAATAGCATTCAGCAAGCTGGTGGTAATTTTGAAAAAGTACCTAGAATTAGTCGACCTTCTAAGAAATAATTATCAAGACAAAGCATCAAATGGTTCGAGTTTCTTTGTTAAATAAAAATAACTATGGCATACTATTACAAAGTATAAGTTAGAATAAACTATTGATAGAGAGAGAAATATACATACTAAAGTTTTAGCATGAACTGGAAAATAATCTGGCAATCATTAAGTAAAAAAGATATGAGAAATCGTATCTTAGCCGTGATAGGCATTATTATTGTATTTAGAATTTTAACTAATGTACCAGTACCTCTAGCCAGTGGTCACAATTTACATCAAATATTAAATACTTTATTTAATTCCAAAAATACGCCTCAGCTTCTTAGCTTCATGAATGTCCTATCTGGTGGAGCGCTGGCTAATTTCTCGATTATGTTGGCCGGATTAGGGCCTTACATTAATGCCTCAATTATTATGCAATTGCTGACTAAAGCAATACCGCAGCTAGAAGCCTTACATAAAGAAGGTGAGTTTGGTCAGAAAAAGATTAATCAATATACTCGAATACTGACCTTACCATTAGCTATCATACAATCCATTGGATCTATTTTTCTTATCCGCCAAGCGGCTCAATCTCTAGGTAGTGCTGGCAACATAACTGCTAATGCTTCACTTCTTCAGTGGGTGATAATGGTTGCGGCTCTAACCGGTGGATCTATGATGCTAATGTGGTTAGGAGAATTAGTTACTGAACAAGGAATAGGTAATGGCATATCTCTGATTATTACCGTTGGCATAGTAAGTAGTTTACCGTCCAATATATACAATATAATCCATTCAGTATTAGGCTCCAATGATCGATGGAAAGTATTTGGCCATACACTACCCATGGACAATAGAGCGTTTTTCTACCTAATAGGAATAATTTTAGTTGTTTTGATTTTGACTTGGGTTGTTGTTAAGTTAAATGAAGCAGCCAGAAATTTAACCGTCAATTACGCTAAACGAGTACAAGGTAATCGGGCGTACGGCGGAGTCACAACAACTCTGCCCGTAAAACTGATTACAGCAGGAGTTATACCAATCATCTTTGCTGTAGCTTTTTTGAGTGTACCTAGTTTTGCTGGACAATTAATGACTGGATCAAAAGACCACACTATATCTACCATAGGTAGCGATCTAGTTACTTGGTTTCAAACCCCATCATCAACAACCTTCGCCACTGAACACTTAAAAGCCTACATTTATCCTGTTGTCTATTTTTTGTTAGTTTTTGTTTTTACTTACTTTTACACCAGTATAACTTTCAATTCCAAGGAAATCGCAGAAAACCTCCAAAAACAAGGAGGATTTCTTGAGGGAGTAAGAAGTGGTCACCAAACAGAAGTTTATTTAAGTAAAATAGTGAATCGTTTAACTCTATTTGGAGCAACCAGCTTAGGACTACTGGCATTATTGCCAATTATTGCCCAAATATTTATCAATCAAGAAGTCACTATAGGTGGAACATCTATTTTAATACTTGTCTCTGTTGCCCTACAAACATTAAGAGCAGTTGAATCAAGAGCTTTAATGGTTACTTATGATCAGTACTCACAACCAGAATTCTTTTACGAAGCAGATACCGCAGTTGAAGCAGCTACAGGAGCTAAAAGACTTAAATTTTTACCAAGAATTAGTAAAAAAGAACCCAAAGTAAGCAAGCCAAATAAAAAATAGTTACTTACTATATCTACATACTTTGGATAGATAGTAGTTAGAAAAATGTTTATCAATATATTCAATAGTGATAATATATAACTTAAGAAAAAGACGACTTTATTAAAGATAAGGTATTAAAGATAAGGTCGCCTGAAATAAAAATGTACCTAAAAACACTTTACAAATAAATAGTATTACTGATATAATTGCAACTTAGTTATAGGTATGGCTGCCAATAAAGAAGTAATCGAGTTAAATGGAACAATTGTCGAGACCCTACCGGGTACCCAGTTTAAAGTTGAACTCGAAAATGGCCATCAAATTATAGCTCATGTCGCCGGAAAGATGAGAAAACATTTTATTCGCATCGTTCCTGGAGACAGCGTTACGGTTGAGTTAACCCCATACGATCTTACAAAGGGAAGAATCACCTATCGCAAATCATAAATATAAGCAGAGAGTCATAAACTGCCTAAGGAGGCAATGATCCGCATGAAAGTGCGTGCAAGTGTTAAAAAAATTAGCCCAGACGATTTGATAGTACGCCGTAAAGGTAGAGTATATGTAATTAACAAGCGCAAACCGCGCCATAAACAACGTCAGGGTTAAATTTAATATGGCTAGAATATCCGGGATAACAATACCGAACGAGAAACAGATATGGGTATCATTAACCTATATATACGGAATTGGAGCAAGAACTAGTTATGAAATATTAGCTAAAGCAAACGTGGATCCTAAAATTCGGACCAAAGACTTAACAGATGCCGAAATTTCTAGAATTCAAGATATAATAAGCAATAACTACACAGTAGAAGGTGAATTACAACGAATTGTTAGTGGAAACATAAAAAGACTAAAAGACATTAAGAGCTACCGAGGTGCAAGACATAACGCCAATTTACCTACTCGTGGACAAAGGACTAAAACTAACGCTCGCACCAGAAGAGGTAAAAAAATGACAGTTTCCGGAACAGCAAAGAAAGTTGCATCAAAGACTTAATCAGGTAACCAAATAATATGACTGACAAAACTACAACTATTAATACCGAACCAAGCAAGGTAAAAAAACGCAAGGCTAAGCGCGGAGTAAGCCAAGGACAAGTACATATTCAAGCTACTTTCAATAACACAATTGTTAGCTTTACCGACAACAATGGATCAGTATTAACCACATCTAGTGCAGGAGCATGTGGGTTTCGTGGATCGAAAAAAGGCACAGCCTACGCCGCTCAAATAGCAGCAGAAAGAGCTGGACAAGCAGCTAAACAAATATATGGGTTTAGTAAATGTGATGTATACATTAAAGGAATTGGATTAGGTAGAGATTCAGCTATTCGTTCAATCGCTGGATTAGATATATTAATAGAGTCAATTGTTGACGTAACTGGCATACCACACGGTGGCGTTCGACCTCGAAAGGCCCGAAGGGTTTAAAATATGGCTAGAGATAGACAATCAATAGTTAAAATGAGCAGAAGGGAAGGCTATGCTCTGCACCCTAAAGCACACAAAGCTTTAGTTAGAAGACCTGCTCCACCAGGCCAACAAGCATCATTTAGTCGACCGAGTAAACCAAGCCAATATGCTCTACAATTAAGAGAAAAACAAAAAGTAAAACGTTTATACGGGTTACTAGAACGACAATTTAGCAATATGATGAAAGAAGCCACCCGTAGACAAGGAAGATCTGGCGAAAATTTATTGCAGATGTTAGAACAAAGAGCAGATAACGTAGTTTATCGAGCAGGACTAGCCCCATCAAGAAGGTCTTCAAGGCAATTAGTCAGCCACGGTCATTTTTTATTAAACGACATTCGTATAGATATTCCATCGATCAAATTGAAACCAGGAGACGTTCTAAAGCTTAGAGAGCATAGTCTAAAATCTGATTATTTTAAACGTCTAGATGAAACTAGCCCAGCCCCATCAACTATTCCTGGATGGATTAAAGTTAATCGTAAAAAGGGACAAATAACAATCGAATCGTTGCCTAGTCGCGATGATGCCGAACAAGATATTAATGAACAATTAATCGTAGAGTATTACTCACGCTAATAGGAGGAATAGTAAAGATATGTCAAATATAATTCACACACCAGGAGTAGTAAAAGTTGATGAACACAACGAAACATCAACAACATTTACTATAGAGCCTTTGCACAATGGCTACGGCATGACTCTAGGCAATTCACTTAGGCGTGTGTTGCTGTCTAGTATTTCTGGTGCTGTAATAACTGCATTTAAGATTGAAGGCGCAACTCATGAATTTACTACTATAAAAGGCGTAAAAGAAGATGCTGTAGATATAATGATGAACTTGAAAAATATTCGTTTTAAAGTTTATGGAGACGAACAACAAAATCTGAGACTAACCAAGCAAGGGAAAGGACCTGTAACAGCTAAAGATATAACACTTAATGCAGATGTCGAAATAGTTAACCCAGACCAAATCATTGCTACTATAGATGATGATAAAGCAAAACTAGTAATTGATATGGTAGTAGAAATTGGTAGAGGTTATCGAACCATTGAAGAAGGAACTGCTAAAAAGCCTAGCGATATGATTGCTCTAGACGCCATATTTACACCAGTATTAAGAGTACGTTATAAAGTCGAAAACACACGTGTAGGTCAAGTAACAGACCTAGATAAGCTTATTCTAACGGTAGATACTGATGGTTCTATAACTCCATCTGACGCTTTTGAAGAAGCTGCAGCTATTCTGATTAATCAATACACTGCGTTAGCAGGCAAGACAAGAATCGCAGTTACGCCTAGCTTACAGCAAGAAGCGGATAATAATCAATCTAACGACAACGACATAATCGGCGAAGAACTAGCAGCACTGAATACTTCAATCGAAGATCTAAATTTATCAGCCAGAACAACCAACGCATTAATTAATAACGAAATTCATACAATTAAAGACTTATTTAGTCTTAATGACGCCGAACTTAAAGATCTAAAAGGTTTTGGGTCCAAAGCATTAGATGAAGTTAAAGAAAAAATGACTGA
>JAJZWH010000054.1 GCA_021846765.1 bacterium
TGAATGGTGCTCGTACTATGGAAGTATTACTATCTGTCTGCCAATCGCTCTACAACCGGGACAAAGATAACTTTCTGTTGAATCTTCATAATCTGGCCACGGTTAGTCAGTAGTTACACTAGTAGTGCTTGCAAAATTTATTTTTTCATAGTAGAATTTAGTTATGCCATATGAACGAGATATAGATCAGTTCGAACGCGGTGAGCGCTACTTTGCTCAGCCAAATAAAGTTTCAACTGATATTTCAACCGAGATTTCGCCTGCGGAAGCAACTCGAAAAGTTGATGAATCGGTAATTAAAGCTATTCGAACAGGTCACATGAGCGGCATGCAAATGATTTACGGTGAAGCAACTAGAGAACCTTTTCGTCCAGTTAGTCCCAAAATTCGCTTTCTTAATAAGCGTTGAACGTCTCGCGTACCAAAATTTACAAGTTCAATACTTATTGCTGGGACTATGGTCGGATTTTCGAACTTTAACTCTTACTATTGACTCTGCGTCGATGGCAAGAGCGATGGCTTTAATTTCATAATTATGTAGGGCAGTCGAGTCGTACGCAAAGACATTTGAAATTACGTAGATGAGCTTAGTTGATCCACGATCATTTTTACCGTTTCCTCAATGCTGCTGGATTAATTCGATAAACTACAAGCCGTAGCCTGTATCTATGTCTTCAAATCTAGGATCGTCTGTCCATGGGTTTTGTAGAGGCCCAATATAAACTGACGGTGCTTGAAAATCAAACTGGTCTGCTGTTATATCAACTATAGTTTTATCGCTGAGTGACGTTCTGCCTAACATTACAAATGTATGCTGGTATTTGCAATATAAACTATACGCACGTTCATATTCTCCATAACCTCCTCGTATTAGGGTCGGAGTTATTCCTTCAAGTACGTTTGCTTTGTGAATACGTTGAGCTAGCACTGGGCTAGCAATATTACAATATCCCTCAGGAAAAACCGTTTCGTTGGGTAAAAATAATGGTACAGGTATTAAATTTCCCTTAACTTCTCGTAAAGTACCATTCGCAAGCTGTTGTTCTATCTCCGACTGAAAAGTAAAATTGCGAGTAAAGGCAAAACTAGACCATGAATATGCAATCGCAGAATCAATCATCTCATCTTCAGATATGTCACCATTCTCAAACTCAGCTCTAGTATGCTCTGAAATCCGCTTAACTGATTCGAGACCTCCATCCATATAGTTATTATAACACACAAATAATAAAAAACAAATCTCTAAGGAGTTATTATTATAAGTCCTTTATTACCAAATTGGCTGGGCCTGGTTAACTAACATCCGACCTATTTAACAGCTTACCCTACTACGTAACTCACTATATATTTGCGGAATATCATAGTCACTATTGCAACTAAAATTAACAATCAAAAAACAATCAATGGTTTTCGTTTAGTCAGTTGTTTATATTATGAGATCTAGGGTAACCAAGCTTCTTGGCAAATTCGTTAGCATCGTCTTCTAATTTAGTGCCATCCGATTCAACATAATTTCTACCTTGCATAAAATGACCTAGCTCATGTGCTATTACGTGCCTTAGGACATCCTCAGGCATTTCCTTTGGTACATAAAGTTGCATCACGGCAAATTTACTTATTCTTGAAGGGAAGTGCATCACCTGTCCTTTTACGCCTTCATGAAATGCCATGATAATGAGGTCATTTTTCACTTTTTGAAATTCGTTGTCAGGGAGTTTACTTAGCACTTCAACAAACGCATCTTTTACGTTTTGGTATAGATGCAAGCTTTTTTGAGATTCGACGAAGCCTATTACTTCTGACTTTTTCATAACTCTACTATAACAAAAATAGACTTAATTTGTCTTTTAAAAAGCATAACTCGTTTGGCTGGACATATTTAACGAACTTGGGACTAATTTAGCATTTTACCGCACTACTTAGCTCACTATCTATTGGCTGGCCATATGCAACGAGGTTAGAACTAATTTAAGCAGTTTTACGTTTCAGACTTCTTATATCTGACTCGTGGTCTTTAACTACATTTTCAATGATTAAAAGTCTATTGTTTATTTCATTTGTAGTGGCTTTAACATGATGTAACTCCTGTTTAATTATAGGAATATCCTTTACGTATTCATGTATAGCTTTAAGTTCGTCAGCTAATACTTCACCTAAAATTTGTTTTCGCTCGTCATCATTAAGTGATTGCATATGCATATTTTAAAGTATAGTGCGGCTGGCTATATTTAACGAACTTGGGGCTCATGTAATAGCTTAGTCAGTAATTGCTATATACCACATAGCGGATTTGGATACCGTTGTCCAACCTTCCTTGCAGTAAGCTGGTTTTTGTAGTCGGGCTAAAGGTTCATTAATCTTTAATAAGCCATTGGCCTGACCACAATTTTACGGACAACCAGGCAATATAATTAAATCAAAATACAAAAGCTAAAAGTTTTTGGCTGGGAAACTAGTCCAGGCTCCGAACATTTGAAGGAAATATGGTTTGATCTGGAATCAGAGTTCAGAGAAATTTAAACTACGGAACGGAATATAGTTAAGGTTGTTTCAAACTCAGGGTCATTTTCTAGCAAAGTAAAATTATACGTATTATTAGTACTATCAAAGGCCGGGTTATTAAAGAGTTCGTTCGGCTCTTTAATATATGTATTAGCACTTAGGACGAATGCATTACCGTCAGGTAGTTTATTATTTATGGTTCCATCACAAAATCCCGATAATCCTAAACTAGGGTTTTTATTCTTTAGAAACCAATAGTCTTGCGCGATTGCCGCTAAATCGTACGTGGTATTGATAGATAAATTTTGACCTGGAATACCGTAGGGGTTCGGGTCATAGGTCATATTTGGGCAATTTATAGGACCCTTTGGTAGTGCATTTTCCATGTCCTTATAGTTGAATAGCTGGAAAGTAACTGATTGATCTTTATTTGGACTAGTTAAGGTTACGTCTTGGTAAAAGTAACCTGGGTCGTTATGTAGGTTATTGGTCTCGGTCCACTTAGATGGGTATTCAAATGAAACACTTTTATCGACTGCTATTAATTTGTTTGTAGTCTTTGAAACAGGAGTTATTGAACTAGTCTTTGAAACAGGAGTTATTGAACTAGTCTTTGCGGGTGTTGTTTCGGGAGTGGCTTTATTATATATTAGCCATCCAAGTGCCCCGATTATCCCAACAACTATAATAATGATTAGGAGCTCAATGATGCTAATGCCTCTACTGTTTTTCTTTACTTTCATATAGCTGAAAGTATAAGTCTTAGAATTGCCAGAGGCAAATAAGCATTTAACTATAATTATATTGTAAAAAAATTGGCTGGCTTTGGTTAACGAGGTTAGAAGTAAAATAATAGCTTACCCCACCTTGTAACTCACTATTGTTTTGGTTGGCCATCATTAACCAGTTTGGTACTAATTTGGCTGGGGATGAGGGATTCGAACCCCCGATCCTGGGACCAGAACCCAGTGCCTTACCACTTGGCCAATCCCCAGCATAGGCCAAGATTATAGCTAAAACAATAGTAATTATCTAGAGTAAAAGTAATAAAGAAACAAACTTAACAGTAGATATTTAAGATATTCGTTTATAATGTAAGTATAAATTCTAAATATAAGGAGGTTCTATGACTGACAATATTACTATCGACACTACTCCAGTGTATAAATCTGTTCCAGATAACGAAGTGAAGGGTGGGATAATAGTAATCCATGAGGTGTGGGGTCTTAATGACCATATAAGGAACGTTGCTGATCGTTTTGCTAGTGAGGGCTACTTAGTCTATGCCCCCGATTTATTAAGTAAAACGGGTATAGAGGAGAAAGTAACTGCTCAATTACAGAAGGATTTATTTGATCCTGAAAAAAGAAATGAAATACAACCTAAAATGCGGCAGTTGATGGCTCCCATCCAAGAGCCTCAATTTGCGAAAGATACTGTTAATTCACTAAAACAAATTTTCGATTCTTTATATAGTGAAAAGTTAACTAACGGAAAAGTAGCAGTAGTTGGTTTTTGTTTCGGCGGTACCTATAGCTACAATTTGGCAGTAGCTGAACCAAAACTAAAGGCAGCTGTGCCTTTTTATGGACATTCAAATCAAACCGTTGAAGAATTAAGGCAAATCCAAGCTCCGATTCAAGCTTTTTATGGAGAGAAAGATGAAGCATTAATTGCTAACCTCCCAGATTTAGAGAACCGGATGCATGAAGCTGAAGTAGATTTTAATTATAAGGTATATACCGACTGTGGTCACGCTTTCTTTAATGATACGAATCCATATGCATATAACGAATCTGCTGCAAAAGATGCCTGGAATAAAACGCTAGAGTTTTTAAGTACTAGCTTTAATCGTTAAATAAGTTTAAGTCTTTTAGTTCTGGCGGTAAGAATCCGCGACTATCTTTAAAGCCAGGTTGCCATTTATAACCTTCGTTATAACCTAACTCTTTCATGAGTTTGGTAGGAGCATTTCTCAAATGAATGGGTATGGCTAGATTAGGGTATTCCTTGGCTATGGCTTGGGCTTTGTTCATTGCATTTGTTGTTTCTCTTGATTTCGGCGCTTTAGCTAGTACTGCAGCGCAGTGGTATAGGGAATATTGACATTCTGGTAGTCCTATTCTTTCAACTGCAAGAGATGCAGATATGGCAATATTTAAAGCTGCTGGGGCTGCTAGACCAATATCCTCGCTAGCAAAGATTATCATTCTTCTGGCGATAAATTTAGGGTCTTCGCCTGCTTGAAGAAGGCGAGCTAAATAATAAAAACTAGCACTCAAGTCGCCACCTCGTAGGCTTTTAATGAAGGCGCTAATTAAATTGTAATGGTAATCACCTTTTTTATCGTGTAGGAGTATCGTTTGTTGTGATGCGGATTTGATTATCTCTTTACTTAAGGGTTTGTCTTTAGCTAATTTTAAGCTTAATTCTAAAATATTTAATGCAGAACGACCATCGCCATTACTTAATGATGCTATGTAATTGATGGTGTTGCCTGGCGCCTTTTTATTTAAAATATTAAGTGTTTTAATTGCTTTTTTTAAAATTTTTATAATGTCTTCGTTCTTTAGGGGATTTAAGACTAGGACTCGGCAACGGCTTAGGAGGGAAGCGATGATTTCAAAGCTAGGATTTTCCGTTGTGGCTCCAAGAATACTAATAGTACCATCTTCAATAAATGGCAAAAATGCATCTTGCTGTGCTTTATTGAAACGATGAATTTCATCTACAAACAATATTGTCGAAATTTTCTGGCGGCGATTAACCTTAGCATTATCTATTACTGTAACTATATCTTTTTTATTTGAACTTACAGCCGATATTTCAATAAAATTAGCGTCTATTTCATTGGCTATAACCCTTGCTAATGTAGTCTTGCCGCTGCCAGGAGGCCCCCAAAAAATTAGACTAATTGGATTTTTAGAGCGGACTACTTCATACAGTAATTTTCCTTTAGCTGTAAGATGTTCTTGGCCAAATACTTCTTCTATTTTAGTAGGCCTTAGTCGATCCGCTAATGGGTTCATTTCTGGGTGCATATACTTTTAAAGTATACACTCTATAATTTTTGTGCTGTGGCAGTATGGGCTGATTATTCAGGCATTTATAACAAGTGGATTAACAATGCTAAAAATATAGATATAATAGTAGTAAGTGGATAGGTCTTTAGAGCAAGAATTAAGTTTATTGAGCACGTTGGATTGTGCCATACGTTTAATCGGATGTGAGTTAGAAAGAATAATTAACGGTAAGATTGTCCGCGGTATGATTGTAGAAACGGAAGCATATGATCAAAGTGATAAAGTTAGCCATAGTTATAGGGGTGTTACTCCTAGAAACTATGTAATGTTTGGGCCTGCCGGTAGAGCATATGTGTATTTTACTTACGGTATGCATTATTGTCTCAATGTTGTTGTTGGTAAAGTAGATGATGGTAGTGCTGTTCTAATCAGAGCATTAGAACCACTAGAGGGGATTTCCCTAATGGAAAACAATAGGAACACTAAAGATGAGTTTAATTTACTTA
>JAJZWH010000055.1 GCA_021846765.1 bacterium
CGGCAATGTTGTTAAACCCACTCTGATTAACTAATCCATATATAGGCATTAATATAGCGGCCACTATAAGTAATGCCAATATTCCCATTATAACCATTAGAACAGGTTCAATAATTGTAGATATGGTCTTAATTTCATTATCTACCTCTTTTTCGTAATAACTAGCTACTCTATCTAGCATTGCTTCCAAAGAACCTGACTGTTCACCTATTTTAAGCATGTTTGGCACTAACACTAAGAAGTTAGGATCATTAGTAATGGCGTCAGACAAGGACTTTCCTCCTTTAACTTTTTCGGCAGCATTTCTCAACGATCTACTAATATGCACATTATCAACAGCGTCGGCAGTAATATCTAGCATTTGCAATAAAGGAACACCGCTGGATACAAGAGTTGCTGCTGTCCTGGCGAATCTGGCCATATATAATTTCATAAATAACGGACCGAAAGGCCAAGCTTTCATCTTAAACTTATCTACTAAATTTTTACCTGTAGCTGTCTTCGATCCACGAGTATATAAAAGCACCAGAGCAATGATTATAATTAAAGTAATCCACCAGAAATGAGTGACAAAATGAGAAATAGCTAGCAAAAATTTAGTCAAGAAAGGCAAAGTAGCACCGGGGATGCCAGCATAAATACTTTCTACCTGCGGCAACACCTTGACAATCATAAAACCAACTACTGCAATCATCACAATCAAAACAACTATAGGATAGATCATTGCTCCTCTAACTTTGCTCAGAATATCTGAATCTTTTTCTTGTTGGTCGGCTAATCTTTCCAGCCCAGTATCTAAGGTACCCGATATTTCACCAGCTGCTACTAAACTTATATATACTTTATCGAAAACTTTTGGATATTTTGCTAAGGCGACAGAAAAAGCTTTACCTCCTTCAACATCAGTAATAATATCGGCTATTATTTTTTTAAGCGGTTTAGATACTGTTTGGTCTTCAACACTTCTAAGGCTTTGAATCAAGGGCAATCCAGCATTAATTAAAGTGGATAGCTGTCTGCTGAATAATACTCGGTCTTTAGTAGAAACTCTACTCAGAACCCCTCTGCCACCATTAGCTCTCCTATCAAGAGTAATAGATAGAGGAGTTAGCCCTTGAGTTTTTAACAAATTAGCTGCTACCTGTTCGTTATCTGCCTGAACTTGAGCTTTGACTAATTTTCCAGTTGTCGCATTTCTGGCTTCATATCTATAAGTCAGCATTAGCTTTTACCCTCTCATTAACCTATCTAGCTCATCTCGATCAACAGCAAAATTACAAGCTTCTTCATAGCTTATACTTCCCTTGTGTATCAGTTCGACTAATGTCTTGTCCATCGACTGCATACCTAAATCTGCTCCTGTTTGAATTACCGCGTCTAGCTGATGACTCTTACCTTCACGAATAATATTGCGGACTGCTGGAGTGGCTACTAATATTTCCGCTGCAGCTACCCGACCACCACCAATTAGCGGTATTAAACGTTGAGACACGATAGCCATTAGTATATTAGATAACTGAGAACGAATTTGTGGCTGTTGGTGAGGTGGGAAGACATCTATCATTCGATCTATGGACTGAGCGGCACTATTGGTATGTAGAGTAGCGAAAACTAAATGTCCAGTTTCGGCAATCGTTATAGCACTAGCAATAGTCTCTAAATCTCTCATTTCTCCAACTAACACTACGTCTGGATCTTCCCTTAGAGCAGATCTAAGGGCCGCACTAAAGCTATAGGTGTCATAATGAACCTCTCGTTGTACGACGACAGATTTAACAGACTTATGAGTATACTCTATTGGATCCTCTATAGTTAAGATATGTACCGCTTTTTCGACGTTTATCTTATGAATCATTGCAGCTAGGGTAGTAGATTTACCCGAACCAGTTGGTCCAGTAACTAATACTAGCCCACGCGGAAGATCAGAAAACTTATCAACAATTGGCGGTAATCCTAATTGTTCGGTAGATAATAGCTGATTGGGAATCAATCTTAAAGCTGCTGCTAAATTACCTCTTTCATGAAAAGCGTTGACCCTAAAACGACCTAGCTCTCCAAAAGCAAAACTAAAATCAAACTCTTTGTCTTTCAATAATATTTGCTTTTGTTCATCGTCTAATATAGCAAAGATTAAAGACTCGACTGCCTCTTCGTTTAAAACATCTGCCCCGCTGACTGGCATCAAAGAACCATCCACTCTTATCATTGGTGGTAATCCTACTTGAATATGCAAATCAGAAGCGTTTTTCTTAATTACTTCTTCTAGCAATACTTCTATTCGCGGTTTTCCTTGCATTATTTACCCACCTTTATAAAACATCTCCTGCCGCTACTCTATTAACTTCATCTAAAGTAGTAAGACCCTGTAAAGCTTTTAAAAAACCATCCTGTCGCATACTAATCATACCCTGTTCTTGAGCGACTTTTTGGATTTCACTAGATGTAGCTCTTTTCATAATCATTTCTTGTATTTTTTCGGTTACCATAAAGACTTCGTATAATCCCATCCTACCTTTATATCCTCCGGGAGTATCTATTGAATCTTTACCTCTAGTTAGAGTATAAGCGTTTTGGTTGGATAATGGCAACTTTTTATAACCAAGTTCATTACTGACCTGCTCTACCTTATCTTCATTGTCTGGTAACAAATGTCCAATGGATTGCTTGATTAGCTCTGTTTCCGGAGCGCTGGATTGATAAGTTTCGTTATTTGGGGCTATGCGACGAACTAATCTCTGACCAATCACTGTCCTAACTGTAGATGCAATTAAAAACGGCTCAATACCCATATCTAACAACCTAGGTAAAATTCCTGCTGCTGAACTAGTATGTAGTGTCGAAAAAACCAGGTGTCCTGTTAATGCCGACTGAACAGCCAATTGGGCAGTTTCAGCATCACGAATTTCTCCTACCATAATCACATCTGGGTCTTGACGTAAAATAGACCTTAATCCACTGGAAAAAGTCAAACCAACTTCGGCATTGACTTGTATTTGATTTATCCCATTCATTTTATATTCAACGGGGTCTTCAAGAGTGACAATATTAATTGCATCATTTTTTATTTCTTGAATTAATGCATACAGAGAAGTTGACTTACCTGATCCAGTCGGACCAGAAGTTAGAATCATGCCATTGGATTGTTTTAAACTATCTCGAATAGTTCGTAGGGCTCTTCCCTGATAACCCATATCTTCTAACTTAAGCGATGTTCCACTTTTATCTAATAACCTAATAACGATTTGTTCGCCCCAGACAATTGGAGCAATAGCTATTCGCAAATCAATTTCTTTATCATCAACCTTAACTGTAAATTGTCCATCTTGAGGAATTCTATGCTCATCAATTTTAAGATTAGATAGGATCTTAATCCTGCTAACTAAGGCTGCCTCATTATCTTTCGGCAGTTTCATTACTTCCCTTAAAATACCATCTATCCTGACCCTAATTTTCAGATCTGTTTCTGTTGGTTCAATATGAATATCGCTGGCTCTGTTCCTGGCAGCAAACTCTAAAATAGCCGTTAATGCTTTAGATATGGGAGAATCTTGAACAATAGTGGTTATCTCGTTAATGTTTGCTGTGTTTTTTTTGTCTTGATCTGCTTTATTTGTATCAGTTAATGATTGCTGAAAAGCTGTGTCGATGCGCGAACCATATTGTTTTAATACTTCTTTTATTCCTGATTCACTAGCTGCATAAACTTTTATTGGTCTTCCTATTTTATTGCTTAAGAAATCGACGGCCTGAACATTGCCAGCATCAAGCATGGCCACAACTAAGCGATGTTGCATTTCACCCAGTGGTACCGTCATATATCTTTCGGCTATATCTTGAGGTATTAATTTAAGGACATCGTGATTAATCCTAGCCTGGGATAAATTAACATATGGAGTTTTGTTAGCTTTGGCTGTCAGTTTTGTTAAGTCTTCATCAGTTATGTAACCAAGTTTAATTAAATAAGTGAAGATAGGAATCTTTTTGTCCGCAGCTTCTGCAGATAATGAAGTTAGCTTTTCTTGAGTCAAAAAACCTGACTCTACTATTAGATCTTCAACTTTTTTTTCACCGGTTGACGATAATACACTCACCTTGTATTACCTTATAGACCACTGCTATTGCTATTAAATGGGCTTGGGTTAGCACTATTGCCAATAACTATAAATTGCGTAGGGTCAATAGACTTTGAGTTAAAGTAACTAGGATCTAATTTAGGAAATCTAGAAGATATCGTAGGAACTATGTCGACTTGTTGTTGTCGATTATTGGTCGGAAACACAAATTTACTAATAAGTATAGATATGATTGCACTTAAAATTATGGCAGAGATTAATATTGCAAGATCATTTTTTTTCATTAATTAATAGTCTCCTTGGTTATGGTAAACTTCTTGGCAGGCTGAAAATAAGTATGTGCGCTAACCGATACGGTCATATTGGAATCTGTGCCGGTTATATCAATGCTATCTATTTGCATTGGACGAGTAGAGCGTTCAAGCTCAACTAACAGGGCCTGAACTGTAGTATAGTTGGCGTTATCTATAGAAAAAGTAAACGGTATTTGGACGGGTGCAGGATTAGACATTGGAGCATTACTGATGCTAGCTGATTGATCGGTACCACCAATAGAAGTTATATTGACATTTTCATTATCTAATAATTTGGCGATTGAAGTGGTTAATGCCGGAAAGTCATATTGACTAGGCAAGGCATCCAGTACAATAGTTGCGTTATTGCCTCCATTGCTAGATTTTATTGATTGACTATTACCACCTATTGCATTAGTCGGCTGATCAATGAAGTTCTTATACGAAACAAGCAAATTACGGGCAGCTACTGAGTCAGTATTCAACTGATTATTGGCTTTTTGATCAGCGGCCAAAACCTGTCCTTGAAAAGAATACAATCCATTAAGATAGTTTAGCGACACCAAACAAAATATTGTTATAAATGAAGCTATCGAGGCAACTATAACCATTTGAGTACTGGCTTTAGAAATAGCAATTCTTCTGGTTGAAGTTTCTAGTAAATTCATGGCTTAGAAGCTCCATTGATATTAGTACTATTAGTAACATTTTTAGTTGAAGGCGGGATTTTAAATAATTGAGTAGGCTGATCTAATTGAGATCTAGTACTTACCTTATTGGGAATAATTAAGCTAACGTTATCGGTGTTATTAAATATGGTTGGATTAAAATTAAACGATACTGAATAACTAGCTGATCCTTGATTAACACCAAAGTTAGTCAAAACTACTTGGGAAAAAGCTAAACTTTCTCCAGGCGTACCTTTAACTGAATATTTAGCATATTTTAGTGTATCCACTAGCTGATTAACAGTTACTAGGGTATTTGCTGTACCACTCATCGTCACGTTATTAGTATCAAAATTAATATTAAAACTAGAAATATTTGCATTGAGTGGAATTAATTGATAAAGAAATCCTGCTAGCCTATCTGTGGCTGGTTCTTGCATATGCAACGATTGCAGTGTAGATATCTGGTTTTGAATTGTTAATATTTGATCAAGGTTTTTCTGATTGTTCAACTTACTACCTTGAATCTGAATATTCCTATTGAGAGTATCGATATTACGACCCCTAGCTATAGTTAAACTAAACAGTAAACCGGTGGCTATTAATGCCACGATTGTAATTAAAATCGATGTAGATATAACTATCCGTCTGGTCCTTTCGGCTTTAAGATATTGAAGCTTAACATCTGGCAATAAATTAAACTGGATCATTCGTTCCTCTCTGCAAGGCCGACTGCAACTGCAAATTGATTAGAAATAGCAGCCAACTCATTACGTCTATCAGCGGCATAACTTACATTGCGCCATGAATCAGAAATTTCCACATTGATTTTAAATCGATTGGCTAGATATAGT
>JAJZWH010000056.1 GCA_021846765.1 bacterium
AGCAACCAATTAACCAACGGCCAAGCCCTAGCAATGCCCAAAGAACGTACCCATAAAGAAATCATGGTAGTGATGACCGCTTTAATGCTAGCTATGTTATTATCTGCTCTTGATCAAACTATTGTAGCAACCGCCCTACCCCGCATAGCCAGTGATCTTAACGGCTTAAATAAACTATCCTGGGTAGCTACTGCCTATTTATTAACTAGCGCAATTTCAACCCCGCTATATGGTAAAATTGGCGATCTTTATGGTCGTAAGAAAATATTTCAAATTTCAATTCTTATCTTCTTAGCCGGTTCAGCTCTGTGTGGATTAAGCACCTCGATGAACGAATTAGTACTCTTTAGGGCTTTTCAAGGAATCGGTGCAGGTGGCTTAATATCGTTAGTATTAGCCATTATAGGTGATGTAGTTCCTCCTAGACAAAGAGGTAGATATCAAGGATACTTTGGTGCGGTTTTTGGCCTAGCTAGCGTATTAGGTCCACTACTTGGTGGATTTCTAGCAGATGCTCACAGTATTTTTGGAGTATCTGGATGGAGATGGATTTTCTATATTAATTTACCTATTGGTTTAATCACCTTAATAGTTATTGCCACGAGATTACATTTACCAGTTCTAAGACGTAATCATAAGATAGACTATAGTGGTGCAGTTACTCTTTCATTGTCTGCTGCTTCGTTAATTTTGGTCTCTGTCTGGGCCGGGATAACCTATGCCTGGTCTTCATGGCAGATCATTAGCTTGATAATTGCCGGAATACTATTTGCTATCGTTTTTGTCATTAATGAGCATTATGTTAAAGAACCTATCATGCCAATGAAACTATTTAGGGGCAGTATATTTAGTGTATCGGTTATTATATCCTTGCTATCTGGGGTAATTATGTTTGCTGCTATTCTATATATACCTGAATATCAGCAAATAGTTAGAGGTTATAGTCCAATTAAATCTGGCTTATTGACCGTACCTTTGGTTATTGGGTTGTTTGTGGCATCGCTGTTGTCTGGTAGATTAATCACCAAATATGGACATTATCGGCCTTATCCAATTATCGGAGCGGCTATTTTAATTATCGGAATATGGTTGTTTTCGAGATTAGGACTAAGCACCTCGGAATTTACTCTTAGTTATTGGATGATCGTCTTAGGGTTCGGCATTGGTTTATTCATGCAAGTTCCAACCTTAGCGGTCCAAAATTCAGTACCTTTTGAGCAAATGGGTGCGGGAACATCAACGGCTACATTTGCTCGAAGTATTGGCAGCTCATTTGGTGGAGCTGTATTCGGCACAATATTAATTACTCGACTCAACTTACATCTTCATACATTGCTGCCTCATCTAAAAAGTGGCGTCATAAATTCCAATTCATTAGCTGGCGGAACAGCTAGTTTAGCTCAAATACCAATCTATATTCAGCACGATGTCTTAGATGCCTTCGTGATGTCTTTTCACGACATGTTCCTCTATGCCCTACCAATTGCTCTATTAACCTTAATCTTTACTTTTTTCCTTAAAGAAGCACCTCTAAAGAATACAGCTAAAGACTACGCACAGGGCGAAGCATTTCATTTATCGGGGCCAGAACTATGATAAAAGTAGAACATTTAACTAAAAAATTTGGTGATTTTATTGCGGTAAACGATATTAGCTTTAATGTTCAAGCTGGGGAAATGTTTGCGCTACTTGGCCCAAATGGAGCTGGCAAATCAACTACTATAAAGATGTTGACTACCCTACTCAAGCCAACCTCAGGCAGCTTAACACTTAATGGATTTGACGTTGTTAAACAACAAGATCAAACCAGAAAAAGCTTTGGTATAGTTTTCCAAGATCCATCCGTAGATACCGATTTAACTGCTTATGAAAACATGCAACTACATGCAGTGATGTATGGTGTTCCTAAAAGCGAAATAGATACTAGGATAGAAGAACTATTGAAACTAGTAGAACTTTGGGACCGTAGAGATAGTCTAGTTAAAACTTATTCAGGAGGAATGAAAAGACGACTAGAGATCGCCAGAGGTTTACTGCACCATCCAAAAGTGCTGTTTTTAGATGAACCAACTCTAGGACTAGACGCCCAAACCCGTAATTTACTTTGGAATTATGTCGGCAATTTAGCTCACGAAAAAGAAATGACGATTTTATTTACTACTCACTACCTAGAAGAAGCTGAAGCCAACTCCAATCAAATTGCTATTATCGACCATGGTAAATTATTAACAATTGGCACTGCCCAAGATCTAATGAAGCAAACCAAAACTAAATCTTTAGAAGAAGCCTACCTTTCACTAACCGGCAAAGAATTAAGAGATGAAAAAGCTGATCCCCATGAAGTATGGCGTCAACGTCAAAGAGCGAGAAATATGCGATGAGAGTTATATATATCCTTTGGTTACGGCAAATTAAACGCTATTTTAGAAGTAAATCAAGAATAGTTGGCGCAGTGGGTCAGCCCTTACTATTCTTATTAGCATTAGGCTATGGCTTAGGTTCAGTCTATAAAGAAGCTGGTCAGGGGAATTACCTGCAGTTCCTAGTGCCAGGTATCATGGCTCAAACTGTATTATTCTCGTCAATGTTTTATGGAGCAATGATCATTTTTGACCGTCAATTTGGATTCTTAAAAGAAACTATGGTTGCACCAGTTGGAAGACTAAAAATTATGCTGGGAGGAGCCTTAGGTGGAGCTACTACATCAGTAATGCAAGGAATTATCGTTTTTCTAATATCGCTACTGCTAGGTTTTCGTCCTTATAATTGGCCAATGGCTTTATTCTCACTTATTTTTATGAGTGTATTAGCTTTAGCTATAACTAGCTTCTCGTCAGGAATAGGTTCTTTTGTCCAAGACATGCAAGGTTTCCAAGCCATTAATCAATTTCTAGTATTCCCCTTATACTTCCTAAGCGGTGCCCTTTACCCACTCAATCACGTACCGACTTGGTTAAGGATAATTGCTGAAGTTAACCCCATTTCTTATACAGTAGATGCTATGCGATGGTCAATGATAGGTACTAGTCGTTTTGGTATTGTTCATGACTGTATAGCACTCGGCATTACCCTTGTAGTGTTAATCGTTTTCGGTGTAATGCGCTTCCGCCATATAGAACCTTAATTATGGACTCTTGGCCAAACAACTTTAGCAATTACCTGAGCTCTACGAATCCAGCCAAACTGACGACTATCGCTGCTATAAGATAAATTATCTCCAATAAAAAAAATCCGATTATGTATTGTCCGTTCAACTCTTTTAATTTTTTCTTTTCCATCATGTCTGAAGATGAATACTTCTCCAGCTTTAATCTTTCTAAAACTATTAATAGCAATGACTATCTGACCAGGAGTTAATCTAGGGCTCATACTACTACCGACAACTCGACGAACAACCATTAGCTTAGGCCTTTTTTGTTTCCCAGAATATTTTAGCAATTTCATCTATCTGCTCTACTAATTTTTGACCTTCACTAACATCTAAATGATGCTTGGCATTGCTAGCTTGCTTAATAGCCAGCCAAAACTTATTGTGAAGATCAGGATACTTTTCTAAATGTTCTGGTTTAAAATAATCAGCCCACAAAACCATTAAATGCTGTTTAACTAATTCGGCTCGCTGCTCTTTAATAATAATTGCTCTAATTTTATTATGCTCGTCTAGTTCTGGGTACTTCTTTAATATGGCCAAAACTGATTCCGCTTCAATTTTAGCTTGAGCTGGATCGTATACTCCACACGGCAGATCACAATGGGCATAAACTGGCTTAATAGCAAATAATTTCATAAAATAATTCTCCTCTCTTAATATGCTCTTTACTATAATAATTATAGTATAAAAATGGTTTTAATACTTTAGTCTTTTATTTAAAAGATCAAGAAATATTGGAACTATTTTTGCGAACGCCATTCTTTAATCTGTTGATGATGACCACTTAATAGAACTTCTGGCACTTTATAGCCCTTAAAATTTTCTGGTCTAGTATACTGTGGAAACTCAACTTGCTGATCATCTGCAACAAAAGATTCAATTTCAATAGATTTTTCTCCTCCTAAAACTCCTGGCAATAAACGAACAACAGAATCAATAATAACCATAGCCGGAATTTCACCACCGGTTAATACATATGGACCAATACAATAAGCCTGATCAACCCAATTAGTAATCCGCTCATCATAACCCTCATATCTGGGACAAACAACTATTAAACCGCTATCTAATGCTGCTAGCTGTTTAGCTTCTGACTGCTTATACTGCTTCCCTCTTGGGGTAGGCAAGAGAACTTTTGCACTTGGGTCATTTAGTTTAGCGACTTCTATAGCCTTAACCAGTGGTTCGACCATTAACAGCATGCCATCGCCACCTCCGTACGGAGTATCGTCTACTTGTTTTCTAGGACCCTTACCATATTGTCTTAAGTTAATTAGCTGATAACTGACTATTCCTAGATTGCTGGCTTTAAACAGCATACTACTACTTAACACTCCCTCGATCATCTCCGGGAAAAGAGTTATAATCTGAATTTTAATCATTTTACTTTTTGACTTATAGATCTAGATCGTCTAAATCTTCAAGTTCTTGTCTGGTCTTCGAATAACGGTCACTATCTTCAGTCTGCTCTTTGCTTTCTTTTTGGCTTTTTTGATCTATTAATTGATCATCATCTTGTTGATGTTTGTGGCTAACTTCGTCTTCACTTTGTTCATCTGTAGATGAATGAGAATAATTGTTTCTTCTCTCTATCGGTTCACCATTATCTACTATTTTTAAGTTATACCTGGCGTCATTCTTGGTCCCCAAGGCTCTTAGTAAAGTCCTTAAGCTTTGGGCCGTAGCACCTCTTTTACCAATAACTCGACCTAAATCTTCAGGATCAACAGTTAATTCCAGCAATACTCCTTTTTCATCTATTCTGCGTTCGATCTTAACCGCTTCAGGCTTACCGACCAATGACTTTACTACGTATTCAACAAATTGTTGGTCTATACTGCTCATATCTGAATCCTCCAATGAATTAGTTAATAATTATTATAGCACTTATTGCTAAGCAGATAATTACTCCCTATTTAAGAAATACTTTCATTTACTTCTTGAGTTGGTTCGTTGACTTGATTATCTACCTTTTGCTCTTGATCTAGTGTTTTTTCAGTCGAATCTTCGTTGATCTGATTTTCAATAACCGGTTCTTTAGTTGAATCTGCTTGTGGATCTTTAGGTGCAGTAGAGCGTCTTTTATCTGGATTTTTAATTTTACCCTGTCTAGGTTTTACTTGATTAATCCATTTTGGTAATTTAACTTTTTCCGTTTTCAGTAAAGCAACAACAGAATTAGACGGTTGAGCACCGTGTTCCAAATAGAATGCAGTCTTATCTTTATCTAATATTATTTTTTTATTATGAGGATCATAACTACCTACATAAGCTACTACTCTTCCACTAGTCGGAGTTCTTTGAGAATCCTGAATGACCAATCTAAACATGGAATGACCCCGGCGACCAGTTCTCTGCATACGGATAGCTAACATAAAATTTAATCTGT
>JAJZWH010000057.1 GCA_021846765.1 bacterium
ATGGTAGTGCTGTTCTAATTAGAGCATTAGAACCACTAGAGGGGATTTCCCTAATGGAAAACAATAGGAACACTAAAGATAAGTTTAATTTACTTAGTGGACCGGCAAAACTATGCCAAGCGTTAGCAATAGACAAGAATATGAATGGTCATAATCTGACCAAGCCGCCTCTTAGATTAATTATAAAAAAGTCTATAGATAAAAACTTAATCGGCAAGAGTGCTAGGATTGGCGTTCATGAGCCCAAAGATAATGCCTTGCTATCTAGAGTCTTTCTTAAAGATTCTAAATATTTATCAGGTAAAGAAAATTAATGCTTGCATAGTCAAAACTGTCAATTGATTAGTTAAGATTAAGCTTGGCGATGTTGAAATTCGGAAAAGATTCTAAGAAACTAAGTTTGACAGAATTAGTACAAAAATATAAAATATGTGCTAATTAGTGACTAATAAGGAGTTATATAATGGAGAAATCCCTAGAAAAAACGAGCAAACGAAGGGAAAGAAAAATTAGTGGGGTTAAGAACCAAATTTTAAGGTGTGTTGGTGCAATTGCAGTAGTAGCAGGATTGACTGCATGTACGAATCCAGTGCAAAAAGCCGATAGAACAGCGAGTTCTACAATCAGACCATGTACGTCTAACATTCCACCAACACCAACCGAAAGTGACGGACAAGTAGCAAAGTCTCCTTATCGTAATTTAGTTAACTCAGTTAATAGTGAGGCGCAAGTAGTTTACGATAGAGTCAAAGCCAATGGTGGAAGTATTACTTTAGATTCATACACAGGCATTTCGGCCCAAATTTCAGGTAAAGATCTAGTTCTAAATGTCGATGATAATAATGCTACTTCACGGGGATATCAAGTAGATATTGCGTTCTCTGGTTCAGATCCAAAGATAGGCCTAGGAACAACAGTCTGTAATGATGCCACAGGCAAAGTATACGAAACTAATTTTGATCTAGCCGTAGAATATTTCTACGCACATACAATTAATTTTCCTAAATAAGCACTTAACAGCAAATATACTTTTTGAATCTCTACAACTAGATAAACCAAATTTCAGTTTGATTAGTTAAGTTATTGCAATCGTTGTGCAAAAAGCCTATGCTTATTTTTAGGAAGTGTGAGGCTTCCTGAATGACCCGGGATGAACTCTCGGGCCATTTTTTAAGCAGCTTGTTGGATTGTGACCGTTGAGCCAACTTTAATCCAGTCATATATCCATTTGGCGGAAGGTGTAGGGAGTTCTACGCAGCCATGGGAAGCAAGTTTTGAACTGGGGCTTATTTGGCCAAATTGACTTGGCTTGACCCAATTAGCATCGTGAAGTCCGTAGGCTCCGTATTGATTAAATAGAAAAGGCATCCAATAGTCTACATGAACGTTCCAGCTACCTAGTTGATCGCTACCAGTTAGATTAACGTTAGTATATCTATTAAAAATATGATAAACACCTACAGGTGTAATGTCTGAAGCAAAGCCGCTATAACCAGTTACTACCGGAGAATTGAATACTGCCTTGTTATAAGCACAGGCCCATAAGTGTTGATAATTGATTACTACAATTACATTTTGTGCGTATGTATTGTCACTGCAAACATTGGCAGTTGCCAATTCTGTTTTGGTAGCGATTGCTCCGCTGGATTTTGGCTTAGTTGTTTTGATAGATCCACTACTTTTGATTACGCTTGAGACAGAATGGAATTCAGTCTGTTTATCGGAAGAAGACTTATAGTTAACGTAAATTGCACCAAAGACTATTGCTAGCAATAAAAATAAGCTAATATTTCTGAATTTATGAGTTTTCTTCCTAGGACTTTTATTATCCCTAGGGCTATAAGAAGGGCGATAATTACTGTTGAAGTTTGTATATGAATAGTTTTGCATAACCTTACTATTATATTATAAATTGAAATAACTAGCTGCATCTAATTAAAACAAGCCAAGTCTTTAATTTTAAATTATGCTAATGTTTTAATGACAAGCTAGAGTTTTTTAGACAAAGTCAGATTAAATGTAATTTATGTACGGTTAGCGACGTCATTATTACTTAGTTTCGGAAATTTTGTAATTATTTAACAATTAATTACTTTAAATATATTTCAAAATTCGCTAATCTTGCTATGCGTAATCAATAGCTAGGTATGTATGGCCTAGACTAGTTATTAAAAAATGGTCAAAAAACTTAGGTAAAATATAGTAGCCTGTTATATTTTGAAGGCCTTAAATTCTTTATTGAGTTAATAAGAAAATGTCCAGATATATTTTTAACCAGTCGCTCCATGGGTTGGTGTTGTGCCGTTAGGTGCCAAAATATCAAATCCATCTGGTTTGTGCAGCATGCCAGCTGAAGTACCCGGATGATCGCTGACACCATACTGCCATACCAATGCATTGGTTACTGGATCGATTGCTACCATTCGATCTCTATGATCGTCGTTAGCCATATACACTCCACTAGGTAATTTTTCAACTAGGGATGGATCGTTTAGTCTGCCTGGGCCTGATGTGGGTTGGTATCTGGATAATACTTGACCCTGTCTATTAAAAGTTAGTATTGCTCCAGGATTAGAATAATCAGCTATTAGGTATAGATTGGTATTTTTACCTGGCCCTGCATTTAGTTGTTGAGGATCTGAAGGATAAGATATGGGTAAATGAACTGCCCATACCATATGTCCTGTTGGAGTATATTCGCTTACCCAAGAACCTATTATTTCTGAAACCAGTATATTACCGTCATACAGCGGAGTATCTCCATTAGGAGAGCCGATTGATATGCCTGGGTTATGGGTACATATTCCAGGTGTACCTATTTGGTGAGCTATAGTCTTATTGGGGTTAATAAACAATATTCTACAGTTTTGATCATCTGCTACTACTACTTGGCCATTCTTTAATTGATAAGCATCGTCAGGTGCACGTAAATATCCAGGAGCTGAACCAGCAACCAGGGGGTGTCCATAAGACCATAATAATTTTCCAGAAGGGTAGCCAATTTTAACTATAGTATTATTATTTTCCTGGTTGGAAATTATTACATGTCCATGATCAGCAAAGAATGCATCATCTGGGAAATAAAAATTTTTATTACTTGAAGGTAAGGATTTTGATGGATATTTCCAAGTAATTTGCATTGATGAGTTCATCACTAAAATACGGTTATTACCCCGATCGGCGATCATTAATTTATCACCGTAATATGGTGAGCCAGCACCTTTTTCCCCAGCTATTCCAAACTTATTGTTTGGCCGTAGCATTTGAACTGCAGATACTACTTGATTATTGGACTCTCCACCTACTAACCAAGCCGTTGAACCTATAACAGCGATACCAGCATTAGACACTGGAACCTGAAGGTGACCTGCTAGTAAAAATTGATCAGAGGATGTGTTTAGTGCATAGATATTATTAGAAGTTTTAGTATTGGCTGTTGATACTCCATTAACTTGAGTTGTACCAACACCTAGGGGTATATTTTGAATTTTGTTACTTTGTCCGCCTACTAGGAATAGTTCATTGTTTAAAACTACCGCCGACGCTCCCTCTAAGGGCATGGGAAGCTTCCAGTTTGCTTTATATATTTTGTGACTTTTAGTATTGATTATTTGTACAGTAGATAATGGAGTGGAGTTGCTGTTATTAGAAGCAGAGATCCCGCCAAATATATATATAATTCCATTGAGGGACGTGGCTGCAGCATATCTTACGGGTATCGGAAGGCTTCCGTAGTCCTTAAATGAAGTACCGTTAGTAGTAATTAAGATTTTAGGATCTGCGTTAGTACCGTTATACCCGCCGATAATATAAGTCGTGCTACCTACGTTAACTGCGGTCGAATCTGACCTGAGTTGTGGTAAGTAGGATTTATTAATGATACCCGTTGTCGGAGAAACTAACTCGGCAGTGTTAACAGAAGTAGTTTGTCCGCCTCCCATAATAGCCATTTTGCCATTAATTAAAGAATAGCTTGCGTCATGTACTCCGTTGGTAAGAGATGAGGTTAAAGTTAGATTACCATTGGTAGTATTTAAATTATATATACCACTCGCTGAAGAGCCAGAAGAAGTATAGCCTCCAACAATAGTGAGATTTTTGCCGTTAGGGAATAGAGCCATTCTGCTAAGAGGGGAAGATAGGCTCCACGGTAGTAGCCCGGATTCTACAGCAGCTAATTTGTTAATATTCTTATTTTGGTTGGCTATGTTTCCAGATTTATTAGTTTTTATACTAGTAAATCCATAACTTGCTAAACCTATTAAGATTATCAGACAAACCATCAGATAGATTTTTTTATGATTTTTCTGTTTTATCTTCCGACTATTATAATATTGTCTGTTCATTATTATTATTTAGTTTAACTAAATAATAAGGTGAATTAATAAGAAATTGCTGATTTTTTAGGTTTACCAAGCACGAATATTCATCTTAGATATATAACATTAAGTACTTGATTGGAGAATATTGGTAATATTTTGGATAACAAAAAAAGCTTTTTATTAGACCGAAGTTAAAAAATCTTTATATTTTCTAGTTATTTTTTATAGAAATTGTAGATCCAATATTTAGCCAATGATATAGCCACTTGGCAGTTGCCAGTGGACATTCAACGCACCCATGAGAAGCATTCTTAGTAGCTGTATTTATGTGACCGAATTGATTGGGCTTTCTCCAGGTTGCATCATGTAATCCGTAAGCACCGTATTTATTAAAGAGAAAAGGCATCCAATAGTTTACATGAACGCTCCAACTTCCCATATCGTCACTACCAGTTAAGTTGAGATTTGTGTATTTATTAAAAATATGATAAGTGCCAACTGGCGTAATATTGGACTGATTACCGCTATAGCCTGTAACGACCGGAGAGTTAAATATTGGATGTTGGTAATTGCAGGCCCACAGATGTTGTTGGCTTAAAATGACTATTACTTCCTTTGATAGTGTGTTTCCAGTGCATTCGTTAATTGTCGATTTTATGTGAGTTGAGCTAACGGAGTTTAGTGAATTGCTCCCAGCTTGATAGCTGATTGTCTTAGATGAACTTTTGATGTTATAGATAACTCCAAATATAAGGGTTATTAGAACTAATAAAGCAATCAAGTAGCGAAATTTATGTGATTTTCGTTTTGTCGTTTTTGCATTATTTGTTTTATCATAGCCACGTATTGAATTACACCTGTAGCTGTTTGTACTTGTGTTTGTTTTTCGGTTGATCATGGTATCTGTGTTTATTCACTCAGGTAATTTTAGCATTAAAAAGAAAATATTAGCGATTAGATTTTTTAGTAGTTTGTATTTAAATATTTCTAAAGAAGAACTTAGATTATTGGAGCTAATCAGTTTAAGCTATAATTAAACTTAAGTTATGATATTGGCAATAATCATTTTAGGGGTATTAGTAGTTTTGGCTAAATTGTTTTTTTTA
>JAJZWH010000058.1 GCA_021846765.1 bacterium
AATTATATCTCCCTGCATCAGCGTAGCCGCTGATACCCAACACTGCTAAACGTACATGCAAAAGTAACAGTTTAGTAATATTTAATAAAAAGTTAATATTTGGCTTACTGCGTATTAGACCTGGACCCTTACCCTTAATAAGCCGGTTGCGAATTCTATTTACTTGTCTGGACATGAACGGCGATACAACCATTTGGTAAACAATTAGTTCGTCTTGTTCAAGCTTAGCCATAGAACCAGTTAAGTAGGCTATAGGATCTTTTTGAGACAGCGAGTCATGTGATGACAAGGGATAAGCAAAGTGTCTAGCTTGATGGAATTCAGTAACCGTTACCGGTATTTTACCTGTTATTCTATCTAGCGGATCTTTTACTATTTTAAAGCGTACGTCAGGCAAATATGACGCCAGTTGCTGCTCGAAGGAATCGGTATCGTTTTCCGCTAACTGCACCATAAAACGGATGCCCTCGCGCCTAGTAGCAATAACTTCAAATGAAAATAAACGGCTTCTCCCTAAAAATTTATCTTTTTGTGAAACCATGCGCCCCAAGTTGTAAAGTACCGAAAATAAATGTTCGGTGGCGTCCGGAGATTTCCTTGAAACAACCGGTGGAGTTAGCTCCAGCAGTACCGTTTGCTGTTTGGTATTATATTTTCGATTATAATAACGACGAATGAAATCGACACATACGAGCAGAGCTATAAAAAGTAATATGTAAAGGATAATCCAGATTAAAGACGACATAGTACATCCTAACTGTTAAACTTCCCCTGTTTGTTTAATTGTAAAGTAGCATGTAAAAATAGTTATCACAAGGTATTTTTAAATCTTAATCATAAAAAAGCACGATAGATGTGTAGAATATAATCATGAAGTTTTCGATAAGAAGCATTTTCTTCCCACAGGTTAAGCTTAGGCAACTACAAATAGATAAACTTCTTTATCGGGCGCAAAGTTTTTCCGACCAAGCTGATTTGATGGCTAAAAACATTGGTAGTTCAGGCACAGAAGAAAAGAAAAAAGCCGATCAACTTTTGGGCCAAAGTAAAGAGATACTTAAAAAAGCTGAAGAATTAATGATGCTCAATGAAGCAGAATTTAATGTCCCTACAACCCCAACAGATGATCAGAACAGGCTTATTATAGCTTCAATTATTATTGCTGCTGCCGTTGCCATTTTAGCAATAGGCAGTGGCAATCTATCAACTATCATAGGAAAGCACTTCTACACCACTTATCTTGTTAATGCACTTGTTTTTGTACCAACTCTTTCTGCTATTTGGGGGTTTATCTACGTACTTGCATTGGCATCAAAGCTAAAGTCATATGATAGAAATTATTTGGGCTACATAGGTCTACCACGAATACATATGGGAGTCTTTAGATTAAATGCTTTTAATATAATGGTCGACATTTTTGCCTTTAACCTATCTTTGGGCGTAATTTCAGCGGACAGTGTTTTATCAAATTACCTATTCAAAAATAATAAAATTCTCGCTATTTTAAGTTTCACTGGTTTATTAATCTTCTTTATTCTTTTAGTGGGTTTTTACAATACTTACAGCATTAATGCTACAGAACAAGTCGAAAAAACTGGTAAACAATCCATTGCTAAGAAAGCATCAAACAATAAGAATAGATAAAATGAGTGTAGACTTTACGTAGGCTGACCATAAAAATATAATTGATAAGGTATTTAATTTTAGAAATTCAAAAGTAAATAGTGGCGAAATATATCTTATACGTAACTATGTGAGAGAAGGACTAAATTATATGAAGGCTAAGCAAAGCCCCACGCTAGGAAGCTTTAGCAACATTTAAGACTGTAATCCAGGAGAAAATCATGGCTATAATAAGAAATAAAAACCCTGTCGATCAAGCATTTTTAATTTGGGCAAATGGTTTTCCCGAGTCTAGACATCCCTTGGATATGGGCAGGTTTTATGTCTTCATACATACGGTTTATGCTTACCATAGATCGGTAATCAAATGGTCAGATTATAACTACTTCAATAAAAGAGTCCTTGAAGTAAAACCAAACATGGAAGACGATCAAATCAAATACTTTTATGACAAATTATTAGAAATGCTGCTCTTTAAAAAATTCTCACATATTCCAATATATGAATTAGATCCGAGTGGCATCGATCACTGCGAGAAAGGTGTTAAAGACAACAAAATTTATATAAAATATAGAAAATCATTAAAGACGACTTATTATAAGCAACAGAATATGTAATTTCTATCTATTATGCCAAAAAGAATAAATGCCGTAATTATAAAAATCGGGCAACAAGAACAAGCCGATAAGCCCATTTATTTATATAATAATGGCTCTATTGTTTGTGGCAATTTCACCTATAGGGGTAAGCACATGTCAAAATTCGCAGAATATTACAAACGCATACTAGACTTAACCGAAGTACGACCAAGAAACAACGTTCTAGATGTTTCAGATCATAAATACTGGAATGCGATAAATATATATGACGATATAATTATAGCTAGATGGCAAACATCTATTTCGGCAAGTAAATTGAGGAAGCTTGCGAGCCAAACCGCAATTAGAAACATCCTCTTAGAAATTCAGCCGGAGTTTAAGAGAGCTCTAGGCAGAAGATGGCTTCATATATTTCGAACCTGGGATAGAGACGATAGCGATAGACCATCTAAAGCCTGGCAAATACTATAGTCTGTTTCGTGCGATTATTAGATAAAGCAATTAGTACAAACTATGATAAAATACCAAAAAGAAACTAACCTGATTATGATAAAGAAAAGCTGACAAACCTATCCATGAAAACTAATATGCATCACGCGACAAATTATATAACCAACGGTGAGATACACCTGGTTATTATTTGCGGTCTACTAATACTAGGTTTAGTAGTTATTTTGCAACCCTTCATATTATCAAAAGGTCATAAAAAATTTGAATCTAATATCCCCTCGTCAAATGGCCCTATAAAAATCACTAGTTTTTTCCAAATACCTTACATAACATGGTTTCTTTCGCATATGGGCATTAGTTCATTAGTTGTATTAGCGATAATAGGGTTAGCTATCGATCATGTTTTAACGGCGTCAACGGTAGCGGCGTTATTAGGAAGCTTGTTAGGTTACATGCTAGGGAGTACAAATAGTCATTTGGCCGGTACAATAAATAATACTCACTCCGCGCCTGACGGTACTGATAAAAAAGATAAACCGAAAAATGTGCAAACATGAACACGTATCTAGTATCTGGAAATATTTAATAATAAATTTATGACAGAGAAAAGCCACAAAATTATCGGTAAGAACCTTAAGACAGCCAGGCTCAATAAAAACTGGACTCAAGTTGAGCTTGCCGATAAAGCCGGCATCAATTCAAATTACTACGCCAAAATTGAGCGCGGCGACATCAGCCCATCCTACGAAACATTTGAGAAGATATTTAAAGCTCTTGGGGTAAAATCGAAAGATATTTTTCCAGTTTAATCTGATGACTTCTTAGACTTCATATCTTCATAAATTTTCTGTAGCGTGGCAGGATCTTCTATTGCCATATTATGGAAAGCGTCTTTCATATACTCAAGTAAGGCTATGGCCATTTCAGGATTTGCATGCTCCGGATCCGTCAGCTTTAAAAAGCGTAGAACACTATCGATGTCTTTTTCGTTGATTTCGTAATCTTTAGCCATATTAACCTCAATAGTATAACCCTTCTAGTTTAAAAACTTATCTACGGCCACAAACTTTGCCATCTGCCAAGCCAATTCGGTCGACACTATACGTCTCATAACCTCACAACTATGGTTTTGCGATAAAATATTAAGACTGCCTTCATACAATATCTGCCTGTCTATGATTGCTAACTTACGGTGGTGGCCTTCGATATAAACAACTTGAATGCCATAGTATTGTAGGCTAGCAACTGCCTTGTGAACTTCATCGCGCCTAAAAGCACAATTTTCCTCGTTCGGGTCACGGGTATTAATGATTACTCGAACCCTGCGGTCTTTAAGCTTTTTAAATATTGGGAGCAACTGGGATAGGCGGCGATTTGTAATAAACGGTGACTCTATAACTACTTCATGCAGGCTTGCATTTAAGTCTTCAATAAATGCTTCGTAAAAAGTTTCTTCGCTATATAGTTTTGAGCTAAGCAGATCATTTGATGGCTCTGACCGGGTAAGTAGACTAAACATGGCCAGCCTCCTCCAGATATTGGACTTGACCATCGATAAAAACAAACCCAAGCTGTTTTAATTTGTCATATACTAGTAACAAGTCCGGATAGAGGGTGTTCCACATTTGGGCAACATGGCCCTCCATGTTACCCTGATCTTCAAAAGCAAGCTTAAACACTTCATTCATCCCTGTTATTTTGCCAATTTGTGGTGTTTCACAAATTAAATCCGAGTAAACCGGCGCCATGTTGAACAAAACACCGAAAAAGTTGGCTTTTTTAAGCGGATCAATCTGTACGCAGTAAAGCCAAAAACTAAGCTATGCCTAAGAACTGTAAGGCATTATTTGGATGAATAACTTCCCATTTGGCATCATCGCCATATGTTTCAAACCACTCTTTCGGAGCGCTAGTCGTTTTATCTTTCCACTTTAATTCGTAACCGAATAACTTACCGCTGCGCTCCTCGACAAGATCAATTTCATTTTGTTTCCATGTTCGCCAAAAGTACTGGTTAGCATACAGCTTAGTATAGGTGCGCATTTTTAGACGCTCAACAACCATAAAGTTCTCCCACAGCTTGCCAATGTCATCACGTATCTCAAGCACATTGAAGTTGTTAATAACCGCATTTCGTACTCCTACGTCATAGAAGTAGTATTTAGCTGTTTTGGTTACCTCACTGCGCAGATTTCGACTAAATCCTCCAAGACGAAAAATAATATAGGACTTCTCTAGCAAATCCAAATAGCGGGCAACGGTATTTTTATCAATATTAAGCGAAGAACCAAGTTCTTGGTGAGACACTTCATTGCCAACCTGATGGGCGAGGAGCACAAGCAGCTGTAGCAATACACGAGACCCCTTAACTTCTTGGTAAGTCAGTATGTCCCGTAGGAGATAGGAGTCCACCAGCTCACGCAGGAAATCAGCTCGCATCTGGTCGTCTTCAGCCGTAATAACGTCAGGATACATACCATATACGAGGTACGACGGAAGTTTTTTTTGGAACGATCTCGTTGGGACTGAATCGTGAACTAAGAGCTCCGTGAGTGCAATTGGGAACAAATAACGTGTTGCTTTGCGACCGGTAAGTGGTTCACCGATTTGTCCTGCAAGCTCGAAGGATGAAGAACCAGTAACAATAACTGAAACATCCGGCATGTTATCGTTAATAATCTTGAGGCTTTGTCCAATCCCAGGAATCGCCTGAGCCTCGTCAATTGCCAAGATC
>JAJZWH010000059.1 GCA_021846765.1 bacterium
GAAAGAATCGAGTTCAAAACTATCAATTTAACTTACCTAATATAAATAATCTAGTAATTGGCAGCGCAGCAATTAATGCTTACGTTGATGATTTATTCGACAGTCGTAGTTTAACCTCTAGAGTGAAACTAGATCGTATTAAATCTTCATTTGAACGAATATACACTCCTCCAGACGTTAATCGAACCGATGATCAACTTTTAGGTCAGATTGAATTTTAAGATTAGCTATCGCTTTTTGACCTTTTGTTTATTATATTTTCTGCCACGTTATTAGGCACATCGGCATAATGTGCTAATTCCATAGTTGAGCTAGCTCTTCCCTGGGTCATTGAACGTAGGTTGGTTGTGTAGCCAAACATCTCGCCTAAAGGAACGTATGCGGTTATTTCTTTTATATTACTTGCTAAATCTTCCATACTTTCTATACGACCCCGTTTAGAATTTAAATCTCCAATTACGTCACCCATGAATTCCTCTGGCGTTACCACTACTACTTTCATTATTGGTTCTAAAATAACCGGATTAGCTTTTTTGACAGCTTGTTGAACGGCCATTGATCCAGCTATTGAAAAAGCCATTTCAGAAGAGTCTACTTCATGATAACTACCATCATATAATTCGGCCTTAATATCTACTACCGGGTATCCAGCGATTACTCCATTAGCTAGTGCTTCTTCTATGCCTTTACGTACTGCTGGAATGTATTCATTAGGTACTACGCCCCCTTTAATTGAGTTGATAAACTCAAAACCTGTACCTGCTTCTTTTGGAGATATTCTTAACCAGACATCACCATATTGTCCTCTACCTCCACTTTGGCGAATAAATTTACCTTGAGCTTCTACGTTAGACTTGTGAATCGTTTCTCGATAAGCAACTTGAGGCTGTCCGACATTAGCTTCAACACTAAACTCTCTTTTCATTCGATCGACTATTATTTCTAAATGGAGTTCTCCCATTCCAGAAATTATGGTTTGTCCAGTTTCCTCATCTACGCGTATTCTAAAAGTTGGATCTTCTTCTGCTAATCGTTGCAAAGCTAAGCTCATTTTTTCTTGATCTGCTTTAGTTTTAGGTTCTATAGCAATAGATACTGGTGGATCTGGAAAGGTAATACTTTCTAATATAATAGGATGATTTACATTACACAAAGTATTTCCTGTTGTTGTTCCTTTAAGACCAACTATTGCTGCAATATCTCCAGCACTAACATAATCGACATCTTCTCTTTTGTCGGCTTGCATTCTGACTATTCTACCTACTCGTTCTTTTTCATTAGTTGAGCTATTTAAAACATAGCTACCAGATTCAAGCTTTCCAGAATATACTCTAAAATAAGCTAATTTACCAACAAAAGGATCCGTAGCTATTTTAAAAGCCAAGGCTGCAAATGGTTGTTTATCGCTTGGTTTTCTCTCTATTTCTTCGCCAGTTTTTGGGTGATGGCCCCAAATGGCTGAAGTATCGACTGGACTAGGTAGTAAATCTGTTACCATATCTAATACTTTTTCGACAATTACACCACGTCCGTCACCCCCAGTGACTGGATAAAATTTTCCAGATAATGTAGCTGTTCTAATTGCTTGTTTTATTTCGTCTATAGTTAATCCCTCTTCACCTACTTCAAGGTATTTTTCAAGCAGAGTTTCATCTTCTGCTACAGCGTTTTCGACAATTAGCGAACGATAACGTTTAGCCTCTATTAGCATATCTTCAGGCACGGGTCCTTCAATTAATTGGTGATCTGTAAATTCATTATAGGTGTACGATTTCATATTAATTAAGTCGACAACACCTTTAATACTTTGTTCAAAACCTATTGGTAAATGAAGCGGAAAAGCTAATTTGCTAAGCCGATGATGAATAGAGTCGAGTGATTTATAAAAATCTCCACCCGTTTGATTTATTTTATTAATAAAGCATATTCTAGGTACATTATATTTATCAGCTTGTCTCCAAACTGTTTCGCTTTGACTTTCTACGCCCATTTTTCCGTCAAACACTACAACTGCACCATCTAGAACCCTTAGGCTTCGTTCAACTTCAACCGTAAAATCGATATGTCCGGGAGTATCAATTATATTGATCTGATGATCTTTCCAGTAACAAGTAACAGCTGCCGAGACTATAGTAATTCCTCGTTCTCTTTCTTGAGCCATCCAGTCGGTAGTAGTTTCTCCCTCGTGCACAGCGCCGATTTTATGCTTTAAGCCTGTTCGATATAGTATTCCTTCGGTTGTAGTTGTTTTGCCGGCGTCAATATGAGCAATGATTCCGATGTTTCTGATTTTTTCAATGGGATAGCGTTGAGTGGCCATAGTGTATGAATTCTTCCTTCTTTAAGTATGTATTAATTAACTTGATGGGTTATTTCGTAACCGGTAATTTGACTAAACTTTTCTGTTAACTGTTGAGCTTTTCTTTCGAGACGATGTTTTTTGCGTTCGTTATATTTTAATTGTAATAGTCCAAAAATTCCCTCGCTACCGCAACCACGTTCTAATGTTTCGTATATTGATGTGGCAGTCTCTCGACATCGTTCAGCTTTTCGTGTCAATTGTTCCGCTTCTTCTAAATAGGCCATACTATCTAGTAAGATTAATGTAGCAGCTATATCCTCTGGCTGTTCTTCGATTGAGAATTTTGGATGAAAATTTTTATTATTTTCCATTATTATATCTATCCTCTTGCAAAATGGGCAAATGCACGGTTAGCTTCAGCCATTTTGTGGGTGTCTTCTTTTTTCTTAACTGCTGCACCTTGGTTATTATAGGCGTCTTGCAGTTCATTAGCTATTCTATCTACCATACTCATACCTTTGCGAGAGCGGGCTGCTTGTACCAACCACATAGTAGTTAGATGGCTTTGTCTTTGTCCTTTTACTTCAAATGGTATCTGATAGTTTGCTCCTCCTACACGACGAGATCTTGTTTCTAGATGGGGTTGAATATTTAGATAAGCTTTTTCAAATACTTCTAGAGGATTATCTATTTTTAATCGATCGGCAGCTTTTTGCATGCCTTCATATACTAGTTTTTCAGCTAATTGTTTTTTGCCGTTAAGCATTACTCGGTTAATTAATTTTTGCACTTGGACACTGTTATATAGTCTGTCTGGTTGAATCGGTCTAACTAAACTTTTGGTAGTCTTTCTGGGCATTTTTAATTTCTACGCTTTCTTAGCGCCGTATTTACTACGGCCTTGTTTACGATTACTAACACCCTGAAGATCTAAGCTGCCTCTAACTATATGATATCTCACTCCAGGTAAGTCTTTAACTCTGCCTCCTCTAACTAAGACTACTGCATGCTCTTGCAAATTATGTCCTTCTCCACCTATATAAGCCCATACTTCATAGCCATTAGTTAATCTGACTCGAGCTACTTTTCTTAATGCTGAGTTAGGCTTTTTAGGTGTTTTTGTAGTTACTTTAACGCAAACTCCTCGCTTAAAAGGTGCGGTTTTTTCGTAATTGATTGTTTTGAGATTATTGACTACTCTTTGCATGGCTGGAGATTTGCTTTTAGCAATAACTCTAGATCTAGGCTTACGCACTAACTGATTTATTGTTGGCATATGAATCTTCTTTCTTTAACGCTAAGTCTATATTTAATTAAATGTCTACTGCTGCAAAATACTGCTTATCTTCTGCCATAAAAATATTAAGTACTTTGGCTCAGATTATTTTATCAAATATAACTTTTAATTAATTCTACCTGTTTAATTAATATTATACTCTACCAGACTATGAATCGTTTATCAACTAACAAAGGAATCAATTTGTTCATTGACTTCGTCATTCATTTCTATATCTTCTTCTAAGTAACCTGTGCCTACAGGTATCTTACGACCTAGAATGACGTTTTCTTTCAGGCCATACAATCGGTCTATTTTACCTGATGTAGCAGCGCCAATCAAAACTCTTGTAGTGTCTTGGAATGAAGCAGCGCTGAGGAATGAATCAGTAGATAGCGAAGCCTTAGTAATTCCCAGTAATAGTTGATTATACTTGGCTGGCTTTTTATGTTCAGCTATTAATTGTTCATTGGCTTCACTGACGGCTAACTTAGAAATTATATCTCCTGTTACAAAATCACTATCTCCGGATTCTTCAATTTGGACTCTACTAAACATTTGACGAACAATTATTTCTAAATGTTTATCGGCTATATTTTGTCCTTGACCTACGAATATTTTTAAAATTTCGTTCATTATGTAACGCTGAGTTGATTCAACTCCTTGGAGTCTCATTAAGTCGTGTAAGTTAATCGATCCTGCTGTTAATCTTTGCCCTGCAATTACATAGTCTCCGTCTTCTACTACTAATTGTTTGAATCCTGGAATTTCATACCTTACTACACTCTGTCTAGTCGGACTAAGTACTATAGTAGTATCTGTAAGATTTATTTTTCCAGCCATTGGTGCAATTATTGGTTCACTATTGTCTTCCATGGCTGCTAATACATCACCTACCATAACGTCTGATCCTGAACTAATATGCGGCTTACGTTCGCCAAGTTTAAAATTAATGCTCTCTTTATCGTCGGCAGTAATTTGAACTATATAGTGATCACCCTCTTCCCATGCGTTAACTGTTCCACTAATATCTGTTAAGTAGGCAACTCCCTTAGGAGAGCGTGCTTCAAAAAGTTCTTCAATACGATTAAGTCCCTGGGCAGAATCATCGGCCATTAATGCTCCAGAACGGTGTTTTGAGTCTAGGCTAAGTTGAGTTCCCGGTTCCCCAATACTTTGGGCAGCTATTACTCCTATTGGGTGATGATTTTCTACTAAATTACCAGTTGCTGGATCAACCCCATAAGATCTTCTGGATACTCCTCTTACATTCGTGCAACTTAAAGCGCTCATTATTTTGACACCATCTAGTTGGCTGTCTTGATCAATAGCTTGAGCGATCTCGGCAGTTATTAGTTGTCCTTTTTTAACATGATTGGAGATATTCTCAGCCGCATAACGTCCGCTTAATCGATTAGCATATGTAGTGCCTATTTCCTCCGCATCGGCTCTGAGCATCGAAAATCCTGGATCGTTAATTTCGTCGTCTATGGTAAGAACGTCTTGCGATACATCAACTAATCTTCTAGTTAAATAACCAGCATCTGCTGTTTTTAGAGCAATGTCGATTAATGCTTTTCTGGTACCTCGAGTTCCTGTAAAGTACTCTAACGGATCTAAACCAGCAATATACCCAGATTTAATTGGTAACTCAATAATCCTACCGGCTGCGTCTTGCAAAACTCCTAGCATACCTACTGAGTTTTTCATTTGGGTAATGTTACCTCTAGCA
>JAJZWH010000060.1 GCA_021846765.1 bacterium
GCAGAGAACTTGCTGGTTATATAAAAGAACGTCAAACACATAATGTGCGTGGACTGATACAATCATCGGCCATTGTTCCTAAATTAGCAATAATTAAAACTATAGATAATCCAGTGATTGATCTCTATGTTCGCTTAAAAAAACAATATGCTGAAGATGTGGGTATTGCAGTAGATATTTATAGACTAGATCAAGATCAAGTACCCAGCTTATTAAAAAAACTAAACACCGATATTTCAGTTCATGGCATTATTATTCAACTTCCTTTACAGAAACCAGAACAAACAGACGATTTAGTAAACCTAGTTAACCCAAATAAAGATGTTGATGCTCTAGGTGAAAAGGCTATTTTTGATCCTGCTACACCAATGGCAATACTTTGGTTATTATCTGGATTTAACATTGATTTGCAAGGCAAACAGGTTTTGTTAATTGGTCAAGGTAAGTTAGTCGGTCGGCCATTATATAAGATACTTAAAAACAGTGATATTGATGTTATTAGCGCTGATAGTTCGACGTCTAATATTGTTCAATTAGCTAGGTCGGCAGATATTATTATTACCGCAACTGGTAGTCCTGCTGTTTTGACCTCAGATATGATTAAGCCTGGGGCAGTAGTTGTCGATGCTGGAGTTGCCAGTGAAGACGGCAAGACTATTGGTGATGTTTCTAAAGATGTTTATGAGCGTCAAGATATAACTATAACTCCAGAAAAAGGTGGAGTTGGACCATTAACTATATGCGCTCTTTTTGATAATGTTATTAGAGCAGCAGAAAAGGCTAAAAATGTCTATTGAAAAAGTTAATATAAGGGCGACATTAATCTTTAAGCTAAAAGTTTAGTCACTAATTCAAATACTTGGCGAGGAGTCATATCGGCTTTTAAAACTACAGCACTTACACCTAATTTTCTTACAGAATCAGGAATTTCCTGTTCACCCATATTAGTTAAGATAACAACCTTTATATCTTTACCCCAGCTTGATTTTCTCATGACGGCAAGAACTTGGTCTCCGGTCATTTCCGGCATCATTAGGTCAAGTAATACAACGTCAGGCTTTATGGATTCGATTAATTCGAGACCCAATTTCCCGTTTTCGGCCGTTTCAACCTTGTAGCCTTCTGCTTCAAATTTAAAGCGGTACATTTGGGAAATAGTCTGATCGTCTTCTACGATCGCTATTTTCACAGCCATAACTATAATCCTATGCCACTAAAGACAGTTTTACAATGATTATCTTAATACTTCATAAATAATTTCTAAAATTTGCTTTGGCGTGTGATGTGCTTTGACAATATAACGGTCTACATTTAGTAGCCTTAATCTAAGAGGAGCTTCGTCCTTACTGATATTAGTTAGGACTATAACTCTAATATCTTTGCCCCAATTAGTTGAACGTAATTTTTCTAGCATAATATCTCCAGACATTACCGGCATTCTTATATCTAATAAAATTAGGTTTGGCATAAAAGTTTCACATAACATTAACCCTTCTTCTCCGTTATAGGCAACGCTAACTAAAAACCCTTCGTTTTCTAATTTAAAACGATACATATCAGCAATTGGATGTTCGTCTTCGATAATGGCTATCTTATATTTTTGATTTAGCATACGATTACTTTGACATTTTAACGTACTTATGGTACATTTCAAATCAGTACTTTATCAGACAATAACAGCATCATTTCCGCAAAGATTTGATGCTGTTATTTATATAATTTATACATATTATGGAAATTCTTATAACACAAGGTCTAGGAAGCGGCCCAACTAAACTAGCTGCTTTTGACGCAGCATTGAATGATGCTGGGGTTGCCAATTATAATTTAATAAGATTAAGTTCAGTTATACCTCCCAAAAGTAAGATAAAAATATGTGAATCTATTCCTGAAGGCAAATTACCAGGCAATTGGGGAGATCGTCTTTATGTTGTCATGGCTGAACTAAGGGTAGACACTCCTAACGAAGAAGCTTGGGCTGGTATTGGTTGGGTTCAAGACAAAAAAACAGGTAAAGGATTATTTGTCGAGCACGAAGGCGGTAGTGAAAGAACGGTTCGTAGTGACATTACTCAGAGCCTAGAAGCATTAATGGCTACTCGTAATAAAGATTTTGGGCCTATTTCAATGAAAGTAGTTGGAAGGACGTGTTCCTTTCATCCCGTATGCGCATTGATGGTTGCTGTTTATCAGGCTAGTGATTGGAATAAGTAACTAAGATAATGGTTGGCCGAGATTCATTTAAACCAAATTCATCATTAGATGCAGTTGAGGGCTTGGAAACTTTAACGAGCAGTACTATCAATTCTCCTGATTTAGACGGTGTTGCACATAGTAAAATTGACTCTTTAGTTAACGGTACCAGAAAAATAGGTCGATTGGCATTAAGGGGTGGATCTGTGGCTTTGGCTATTGTAGAAGTATCTCCTATTAATGAAGCCATAAGATTAAGTGCTTTTGCTGCAGGAGAGGGGTTGACTCAAGGTCATAATCTTGCGATCGGAGCTTTGGCTTATGGCGCTTCAACGTTATTTGTTGAAGGAGCTGGAGCACTTGCTGCGGCCCCACTATTGAGCACTGATACAAGTAAGCGTTTTACTGGTTTCCTAAACAAAAAATTGTCTAGATTTAACGGAGAAGACCAGATTAAATTACCAAAAACTGTAAAATTAGGTGCAGCATTAGTCGGTGGGTCGGTTGTAGCAATGTCAATTGAAAAACTTGAGGACGACAGCAGGTCGCAAGAGAGTATTCTTAAGCATGGTCTTTGGACTTCCGCTTGGCTTGCGTCAGTATGTGCGGTACAGGGAGCGGCTATGGCTGAAGGTGTAAATACTAGATTAGATCATCCCGTACCGGCTTCTATTGCAGTCGGAGGAATTATTAGTGCAGCCTTTTTAAACAGGACATTTAAACAAAGAAAACTAAAGACAACTTTGCGATCATATGAAAATGATGTATCGCACTATTCAATGGGGCCTCAGTTAGAGGGTTTACCTATTCGCGATTTTCAAAGAGCTTTACGAGATAAAGACTCAATATCGATAAGGGGCATTAAAGATAGGTCCATGTTATTTGTACCTATTGGATATTCTCCTTGGATTAATGAGAAGTTTTTTGCGCATTGTGGCTATGATGTTTCTAGATTGCTGTATTGTGCACAGCCCCAAAGGAAACTAGAAAACTATCAGGCAACAGATATAGAAAAAAGCGTGAAGGAAGCTATTACTAAACATAGAGCTGAAGGAATAATATTTGATTACCTTGAAGGAGAATCTTATTTTGAAGATCATAAATTTGGTTTTAAAATTGATAAGTTGGTAACTTCTGATGGTTCTCCGGCTGCAACTTTTCATTATACGACTAGGGGTGAGGCGTTACCAAATAGGCCAAGTTTTAAACCTGATCCTCATATAGTATCTATATCTGAATCTTCAGGTATGAAAGAGCATTTTGATAGTATTTGGAAAATATATTCAGAGCGTTTTCAGGTATTGGTAGATGACCATCCAATTAAGGGAGCATTGGGCAAACAAGATTTATATGATGTTTTGGCATCAGAGGGATCTATATCTTATGGTTATATTGATGATACCGGTGTTTTAAGAGGCTTTGGATACATGGTTCATGATATAGCACTTTGTCCTTGGTTAAATAAAGATAACTTCATTGATCCTGAGGGACGACCAGTTAGATATTTTCCTGGGATAGCGAGCGATAAGAAAAACACAAGCCTAGTAAGTGGACCCTTAATAAAGTCGTTCCTCAATAATTATTTTTCCCAAAATGATAGTGGTGTATTAGCATTTGAATGTAGCAACATTTCGTCTCGGTATATTCCTAAACTGGTTAAGATATCTTTAGAAAGGGCAGGCATAGCGCATTTTAGTAATCTTGAAGAAAAGAGGTATTTTTATAACGTGTTAAGTCTAAGAGGCAATGTTTAAGGTATATTTCTTTAATAATTTGAATGGTCGTAAATGGTTCTTTGTAGCTCGTAAAGTTTCGATGCCCAAATCTTGCTCTATATTAATAAAAGGGATATTTAGAGCACAGAGTTCGCCGCATACATCATAAACGGCCTTATAAAATAGATTTTTTACTTTTCTGTCTGTTTTGAGAAAATGTCCCATCGCATATTTTTCGTTTATAATTTCATAGCTAGAGAAACCAACAATTGTTCCGTTTAGGGTATAAAACTTGTAGTATATCTTTATTTTAAGGTCATTTGAAATTTTGAGAAATTGCTTCAAAGCTTGATACTCTAAACTTTCTTCCTTGGTCTGGTTTAATATTGTAATTAGCTTTTGTAAATATTTATTTGCCGCATTGTTATCGTTGGTGTTAATAACTTTTAGGTTTCCACCCCACTCTCGCGAAAATTTATTAATTTTATATCGGATATCTTCATAACTAGATCCTGTTAGTGAATAGAAATCTTTAGTTTTTAGGATATAGTCATAATTCGCTTCTTCCGGATATATTACACTTTTTTTATTGTATAAATTTAAGAATTCTCGAGAAGCCTTTATGCTAGGTTCAGGCAATAGATTAAATAAATAATTTGGCATTTCTTTTATATGACGTCTCCAGTTTAAGAATTTCTCAATTGCATCGGGAGAGTTGCTAAGAAAAGAATAAATAGGGTTACCGGTTAAATAGTCGGGCATAATAATATAAAGAGAAGAATCGTCTATGCATATCATAGTTTTGTTATTATTAGACCAACTATATAAACTTAAAAAATTAAAATCAGAAAAAGGCTCAAATTTATTAACAATAGTAGTTACTTTATCGTAATCTGACGGCGCTAGTTTTTTGAAGTACAGCATTTTGATATATTAAAGCACAAGAGGTAATCTTATAGTAGCAATTATGGCAATATTAATCTTATTATACGCCTTACCTATCATAGCACTAGCAGTTATGTTGCTTTTTTTGTTAGCTGGAGGAACGCGCCACAGACGAGATTCACTTTCTTTTGCTATTTTATTATCGTTGTTAATTATTTGGCTGGTGCTTTTGTGGCTTGCTAATCAATTCAATCAACCAAATATGAGTTTAATTTTACTTAGGGGTGCACTTTTAGTAGGTAG
>JAJZWH010000061.1 GCA_021846765.1 bacterium
TTTACTCCATCATGGGTTATAAAAGACACATGTCATTAGTTAGTTGGAGTGTAATATGATTCTGAACTTAAGCGTTAATATCAAAATAGGTAATAAATCTTGTTATTTAGATCTTCTTTATATATATACTAATTATTCATCTAGTATTTAGACAAAATCTATAATTTATATAAATAAAGTTGTATTATAAGTTTAACAACGTCTAGTGGGGCTTTGTAGAAACTATAGAGTAAGTATGAGGAGCGAACTAGCCTATGCCTATTATATATAAATAATTTCATAATATTATTAATATCAATTTAATAAACTAAAGAAGGTTTAAAATGTTAAGAAGATTAATATATGCAGGGGGTATACTAGGAATATTAAGCTTAGTATTTGTGCAATCTGGAAGTTTTGCCAGTTTTACTTCTACTGCTAATGTAGACAGTAAAATATCTACTGGTAACTTTTCGTTGAGCGTTATGCCCAATCCAGGTGTTTTAGTAAATGGCGTTGATTCTTTTGATGCCAATTACGCAACTAATAATGGTTCGTCTGTTATTGGAGATGGCTTGATCAATACTGCGCCAAATAAACTACAGCTTAACTTGGCCAATCTTACACCTGGAGACAGTTACACCTACTCGTTCAATGTTTGGGACAGTGGCTCTATTCAAGGTTTAGTTAACAATATTGTCTACACGCCACAAAATAATCCAGATACCAATCAGAACTCTCTCGAAGGAGCCTTAACCATTCAAGTATACAATGGAAGTGGCGATCTTTTAGGCACTACGACTGGTAATCAATCTGCTACTTTTAGTACCAGTGGATATAAAGGTACTTATCCTAATGGTAACTACTTTGGCCCAGACTTTATTCAGCCAGAGAAAAACGGCGACACAACAATACCAGGCAGTGGCGAAGGTTTTGCGACCTACAAGGTAGTAATTACTTACGCTGGCGGTTATTACAACAATAACTACGGTACCAATCCATTAGTTAGCCAAAACAATCAAGAAAATGTCACTATTAATCCGCTGTAAACAGTTAACGGTAACACTCTCTAATTTAAGCAATAATCTGGCCGATTGGTAACAATATTAACTATCGGCCAGATTTATAGTGAAATGGAAAAATTTAAGTTAATTAAGGCTTGGGTTTTAAAAAAAGATCATCTAAAGCCCAGATTTGTTTTCGAAGGAATTATACTACTAGCCATTATTGCTGGCTTTATGATAATGGCTGTGGCTGTTTTATCTGGCAGTTGGCAAATAAGACCTATTTTATCAGGGAGTATGCGTCCTGGTTTTTCAATTGGTGGCGTAGCTATTACCCAAACTATTCCAACTAGTCAATTAAAGATTGGCGATGTTGCAGTATTCCATCCACCATTTTTAAAGAGTACTACATATATTCACCGAATTATCTCAATTAAAAGGATTAACAACCAATATATTATTCATACTAAGGGTGATGATAATCCTATAGCTGATCCTTGGTCACTTAGAATCACTTCTAAAAATGCATACGTAGCTAGGTTTACTATTCCTTTTATTGGTTATGCAGCAGTATGGGTTCATTCAACTAGTGGCAAAAAAATCTTATTAACAATTGCTGGAGTATTAATTATTATATTTATCACTTCTTTGCTACTAGAGTATGAAAAGAAAAAAAGAACTATTCGTATCAATAAGAGCAAAAAATAAATTCCCAAGAGGATAAAAATCTAAAAAACTAACTTAATAAAAGCTTACATATCTTTTGTTACTTTATGTACTAAGTAGCAATTTTCTGTTATACTATACTAGTGTCGTTACGAGTTTCGGGTTCTATTTCTTTTAAAAAAAGAGCTTATTTAATTTTTCCTATTTGGTTAGCTTCAGTTTTTTGGCTATGGTCATGGTGGATAGCCCAAATTCAAGGGAGTTTTATATGGATATATATACCGCTAACTATAGCCTTAATTTACGAAACAACAATTATGCCAGGGGTGCTATTAGGTTTAACACTATATGCCAAAGTACCTACGAAACGTCGACCGCAAAAAGATAAAAAAGTAGCTGTTATTACTCTGTGTGTACCTTCCCAAGAATCAATCGAAATTATCGAAAAGCAACTTTTAGCAATATCAAATATAAGCTATAAACACGATAGTTGGATCTTAGATGAGGGTAATAGTAAGCTCATTAAACAATTAGCTAGAAAATATCATGTTAAATATTTTAGCCGTAAAGGTATAGCCAAATACAACCAAAAAACCTTTCCTTACGAAAAGAAAACTAAAGCAGGTAATGTCAACGCCTGGTTAGATCATGTTAAACGTCGTAAATATGAATTTTTTGTGCAATTGGATATCGACCATCTACCTAATGTTAATTATCTCAACAAAACTTTAGGACATTTTAGAGATCCTGATGTAGCTTGGGTTCAATCTCCTTCAGTATATAGCAACACAAATAATTGGATAGCACGTGGATCTGGAGAACAAGATATGGGCATGCACGGTCCAATGCAAATGGGTTTTTATGGCGCCAATGATTGTCCGATCATAGTTGGATCACACGCCGCCTATAGGACAATTGCCATACAACAAATTGGAGGCTTTCAACCAACCAGGGCTGAAGATCAATTAAATACACTAGTACTGGCCAGCAAAGGTTGGAAAGGAGTATTTGTGCCAGAAGTTTTAGCACAAGGTCGAGGGCCAGAAACTCTCAGTGCTTATTTGACTCAACAATATGCTTGGGCCAGAAGTGTTATTTTTGTTATAAAAGGATACAGTTGGAAGTATTTAACAAAATTAAGTCCTAGAAAATTCCTGCAATTTATATTTTTACAAACATGGTATCCGATAGCCGCTATTACTTTTTTAATCTTATACTTTACGCCGATATTAGCTTTAAGTTTTAATCTACAAATTATAAATGTTAATATCCAACAATTTTTAATACGGATATTGCCTTTTATATTAGTCACAATTTTATTATTGTGGTCCGCTAAGCCATTAATGCAACCTAAGAAACTAAAATATACCTGGCGCGGGATATTACTTCACCTAATACGCTGGCCAGCAATAATAAGTGGCATATTTAGTGCAATATTTAACATCAAAAAACCATATCTGGTTACACCTAAAGGTAAATTTTTAAATAAAATACCGACAATCAATCTATATAAATACTTTATTATTCTAGGTTTAATCAGTTCAGCAAGTGTTATATACGCATCGCTCGTATATACTAAAAAGACATTTCAAGGACAATCTATATTCGCCATTTATGATGCCATAATAATGTTAGGAATATGTCTGATCGACCTTAATATTCGCATTAAACAAAATAACATAAAACCAAAAACCTATATTGTTAATTGGCTTAAACCATTAAGTGCAATATTAACATTTATGGTGATAGTTGGTGTTGCTGTGACCATAGCCATTATAGTCCCACTTAAAGCTAACTATAATTTAAAATATTCTCTACCTGTTAATGAAGTACAAAAATTGAATAGAGTGCCGATTTACCGACTAAACAATCAACAGCTTTATCAACAAATTGAATCATCTAGTTATAAACTTAACAAAAATCTACCTATTCCTTCGTTAGGAATCTACTCCCCTTATGTAAAGGTTTATAATAAAAAACCCTATATAAATAGTATTTTTATTGACTGGACTCAGAGCTGGATGTTAGCAAGAGGTTTAGTTGAGTCAAATAGAACCGGAGCCACGCCTTTAGTAACGATAGAACCCAAAGGAGACAATAATGGAGCCCAACTATTACGCAATATTAGTTTAGGTGTTTACGATAAACGATTATTAAGATTATTTAATATTATTAAATTAGATCCCAATACGGTTTACGTTAGATTTGCTCAGGAAATGGATTTACCTAACAGTTTTCCGTGGGGATATCAAAAGCCTAGCCTATACATAGCCGCCTATAAATATGTAGTTAATTTAGCCCGAGGAGATGGAGTACATAATATACAATGGGTTTGGTCACCAGCAGGACTACCATCAGCTGCACTGTACTATCCAGGCAACCAATACGTTAATATAATTGGCACTACCATGATCTATTCTAGATATTGGTCGGGAGCATATCATCCAACTTTTGAACAAGTTGAATCACCAAGATCTTGGTTACTGTCTTATCATAAACCGGTATGGATTGTTGAATTTGGTGTAGGCAAAAGTGATCAAGCTTATCAAACTAAATTAATTAAAAGCGCCTTAAGTGAATATAAAAGTGATGGTTATCAAGCTTTAGTATATTTAAATATACCAGAACCAAACATTAAAGGACCGAACTATACATTAAGACATGTCTCTATTCTAGATGGCATATTTACAACTAAACCAAAAAGTATCATTTATCCTAAAGTTAACTCTAAAATTAAAACTACTACCCCTACTATCCGTCCACCGACAAAACTATTAACACTATTTGAAAACCTCCAGCCTCAATATCAGATAATTAGACATCATCAAACTATAAAACCCAATATTAAATATTCAATAAGGAAATTAATTAATCACAGTATAAGTCATAAAAAAATAGTTATAAACAATAAATATATATGGTTTATTTATAAAAAATAGATCATTTTCCCTTAGTTGTATACCAATCTATAAATTGGTGCCAAACATCTGGCCGGTTTTTATAACGATCTACTACAGCAGCTTGGCCTTTTTCGAATACTTGAGCAATAGTTTGACCATTATCCGAATCTAAAACAATAACTGACATATTAGCCGAGTTTTTATTATATCCTCTAGATTCTTTTATAATATGACCTTTAATATCATTCTTGAATACTTTAATGTTTTGTTTATCTTTAAAAGCTAAATATTGATGAAGAATTATAGTCCTATCTTTAATTCCGTTCATTAATCTTAGAAAATCTTCTGGTTTAAACCAATAGTTAAGAGATTTCATATAAGGACCAGGAAAACCATTCAAAGCCGGTATGTCCCATGAATCATCGCTAACTACTATTGGCTTTTTAAATAATCTGTAGGCTTGATTGCATTTATCTCTAACAATTAATTCAGCATCTTCT
>JAJZWH010000062.1 GCA_021846765.1 bacterium
GTAAGGGGAATATATACCTGGTGCTTGGGGCAAAGCAGCTAACATTACTGATTGAGCTAAAGTTAACTTTGCTGCTGAGGTATGAAAGTAATCTTCAGCCGCAGCTTGTACTCCATATTCAGTTCCTCCATAAGGAGCCATATTCAAATAACCAGTTAAGATTTGTTGCTTAGTAAACTCTTTGTTTAATTCTGTACCAATAATAACTTCTTTAATTTTTTCCGATAATGTTAACGGACTTTGCCATCCTTCATTTAATTTAACTACTTGCTCAGTTATTGTTGATGCTCCCTGTAATCCGCCATGACCTATAAGATCGTGTAAGGCCGCTCTAAATATACTCCGGATGTCGATCGCTCCCTCGGTGTAAAAGTTTTTATCTTCAATAGCTACCGTAGCATTTTTAACATAAGGAGATATTTGATTACTTGGCACTGGTATTCGTTGAATAGCATTATAGTCTTCCCATAACAACACTTTCCCTGTACGGTCATAATAACTAACTGATCCACCAATGTTTTGACCCGAAATATTAGTTAAATGAGGGAGGTCTTTGCGGAAGTAAGCAAATAAACCAATTATTAAGAAAAACCCGAGGACTATACCTATGCCAATGACTTTTAAAGCCATTATAGCTCCATCTCTAGAGAACCAATATTTGACTAGGTGTTTTGGACGCATTCTAGCTAACAATCTTTTCCATTTGTTTTTGGGCAAACTGGCTAAGTATTCAGCTTTGGCAGCTTTTCTATTGGCTTTTCTCTGGCTTTTCCTATCGTTTAGACTTCGATTCAAGTTAATTGATTGATTTACCTTATGTTTATCTAAACTCTTTCGGCTACTTGATGGCTTTCGACGATTACGTCCATTCGATCCTGTATTATTCACTAATATTCCTCTTAAATATATAATTTTCTAATTGTGTATCAAGTATTATAGCAAAAAAACCTGATAACAAAGTGCTATTTTGAAGAAATATTTACACTATTATTTTTGTATCTCCTAATTAATTAGTTAGAATATATTTACATCTAATAAAGGATCAGATATGTCGTTAGCTGCAGAATTATCATGGAGAGGCTTTGTTAATCAAACCACGTTAAAAGATATTCATAAACTTGATTCGCATAAATTCACATTTTATTTAGGAGTAGATCCTAGCTCCGACTCTATGACTATTGGTAACTTGGCCATAATTATGATGATTAAGCATTTCATTAACTACGGGCATAAGCCAATATTACTAGTTGGCGGGGCGACTGGATTAATCGGTGATCCTGACGGAAAACTAGAAGAGCGAGCACTAAAAACCAATCAACAAATTATCAATAATAAACAAGCTATTGCTAAACAATACCGGAAATTATTTAATACTGAAAAAATACAAATAGTCGATAACTATGATTGGTTTAAAGATTTCAATTACTTAGAATTCTTGCGTCAAGTAGGAAAGCACGTGCCAATGCGTCAAATGTTGGCCAGAGATTTTGTAGAGAAAAGATTATCTAATAAAGGTAAGGGGATTAGTTATGCTGAATTTAGTTATGTTTTAATTCAAGCCTATGACTTTCTATACTTGCATCAAAACTATAATGTCGATATGCAAATATGTGGTTCTGATCAATGGGGTAATTGCATAGCTGGAGTGGATTTGATTAGAAGAATTACCAACCATACGGTAGATGTATGGTCAGCTCCATTAATTGTTAATCCAGTCAGTGGAATAAAGTTTGGTAAATCAGAAGAAGGAGCTATCTGGCTTGATCCAGCCAAAACATCACCTACGGCTTTTTATCAATTTTGGATTAATACTCAGGATGAAGCAATTGAGAAATATTTAAAAATTTATACTACTCTTTCTAAATCGGAAATCGAATCGGTAGTATCTAGACATAAGCAAAGTCCAAAAAGACGATTAGCCCAATACGCATTAGCCGATCATGTGTGCGAATTAGTACATGGTAAAATTGCTACTCAACAAGCTAAACAAATAACTGAATTTTTGACAGGTAAAATTGAACTATCAAAAATGAAAAAAGAACAAATAAAGCTGATTAAACAACAAATAACGACAATTTACTCTCAACAAGATGGTAGCATTGCCCAAGCACTAGTAAATTCTAAATTAACTGACTCAAATAGCCGAGCCCGTCAATTAATCAAAGAAGGAGCTATTTATATTAATAACCAACAAATAAAAAGAAAATTTTTTCTAAAAGAAGATTATGTTAATGAATGCTTGCTATTAAGAAGAGGTAAATCATATAAGGACTGTGCATTAATTGAATTAAAAAAATAATTTAATGAGTGTTTAATGATAGATATTAAACTAGATGATCCGATAAGCTCAATCAAAGGTGTTGGTTTAAAAACTCAACAAGCTATCAATAAGTTAGGTGTATTTACATGTCAAGATTTATTATTTTATCTACCAAGGAAATACGATGATTTTAGTAATATAACTGACATTAATAAAATTATTCCTGGTAATGTAACTTTAAAAGCCAAAATAACTAACCTAACTACCAGAAGATCAAGATCTGGTCTAAGCATAACTGAAGGTATCGCAGTAGATCAAACAGGCAGCGTAAGATTAATTTGGTTTAATCAAATATATCGTCAAGCTTCAATAAATCCTAACGAAACGTACTATATATCTGGTTCTTATAAGTTAACTAAAACAAAATTTTCAATTATCAATCCATCAATAGAAACTATTAAAGAAGTTACTATATCAAACGCCAGAATAGTGCCTATTTACAGAGAATCTAAAAATGTAAGTTCAGGACAATTAAGAAAAATAATTATAGATATAATACCGTTGGTTAAAAATCTTAAGGAAACATTACCTCAATCAATCATTGATGGAATGGGTTTACTGAAAATAAATCAAGCAGTCCAAAATATTCATTATCCAAAATCATTTGTAGATATAGAAAAAGCCCAAGAAAGATTTCAGTTTGAAGAACTTTTTCCTATTTTATTGGCCAACGAACTATCTAAAGAAGCGTTAGCTAGTCAAAATTCATTAAAAGTTGCTTTTAATTTGGATTTAGCCCGTCAGTTTGTGGAAAAACTACCTTTCACTTTAACTAATGATCAGAGAAGAGTTATTTGGCAAATATATATTGATATGCAAAAAAATAAACCAATGAATAGGCTAGTAGAAGGAGACGTGGGTAGTGGTAAAACAGTAGTAGCAGTCATGTCTGCAGTAATGGCCCAATCATCTGGTTTTAAAGTAGCATTTATGGCTCCTACGGAACTATTAGCTCAACAGCATGCCAAAACAATCTACAATTTATTAAAACCCTTGGGTTTAGAAAAGTCATTAATTCTATTAACAGGAAGTCAAAAGTCTAAGGTTAAAAATAATGCTATAAAATTAGCTAATAAAATAAATAATAGTTTTGTGGTAGGCACTCATAGTTTACTAACAAGCGGGGTAGATTGGCATAACCTAGCGCTTATTATTATTGATGAACAGCATAGATTTGGGGTTGATCAGAGAATGATTTTGCAACGAAAAGCTGGACATCTTCCTCACTTTTTGAGTATCACAGCTACACCAATTCCACGCTCACTGGCTTTAACTATCTTCAATGACTTAAATTTGTCCAGATTAGAAACAATGCCTAAAAATAGAAAAGAAATAATTAGCCAATTTGTTTATCCGTCGAATTTTAATATTTTTTTAAACGACCTTAAAGCAGAATTAAATAAAGGTCGTCAAATATATATTGTTTGTCCGTACATACATCAAAAAAACAAGATGGATAAGCAAGCGGCAGAATATGTTTATCAGTACTACAGCAGTCAATTATTCAAAGAATATCAAGTCGGTTTATTGCATGGCCAATTAACCGCAGACCTTCAACAAAAGATCATGAGTAAATTTGTATCCAACAAGATTCAAATATTAGTAGCCACTACAATTATTGAAGTTGGAGTTGATGTTGCCAACGCCAGCGTTATGGTTATAAATGGTCCGGAAAGATTTGGTTTAGCTCAACTCCATCAATTAAGAGGAAGAGTTGGTAGAGGAGAATATTCAAGTTACTGCTACCTAATAGTAAATGATTCTAGAAATATTCTACCTAGACTAAGACAATTTATTCTGATAAATGATGGTTTTAAACTTAGTGAATTAGATTTAAGAACCAGAGGACCAGGAGAGATTTACGGAAAGCTTCAACACGGTAAAAACATTAGTTTTCAATTAACTCTAGATAATCAACAGCTTATCAATAAAACTCTCCAGGGAGTTAAACTATTTTTTAATAATAAAGAAAATATGCTAAAATATCCTGAGTTAGATCAAAGGGTCAAAGAAGCTCAAAGAATAACTAATCTTAATTAGAAAATCATTCATTATATTATAAAGACAGTCTAAACAATTCACATGTATTCAGGTTCAACATTAACCAATGCTTCTGGAAGATTTATTGGCGCTCATCAAAAAATAGATCGACTAGCAGAAAAGCAACTGTATCAAATCCTAGGAGATAATAAGAATTTTCCTGCTATTAATAAAATACTTCATTTTGAAGGGTGCAATGGTCCCGACGGCATTAAGCGTAAAAGTCCTGCCCAAGATGAACCAAAACATTTTATCAGACCATATGATGATGAAGATACTGAATTAATAGAAATAATAGAAAGTCATTTTCAACGCTTAGTGGCTAGTATTAAACAAAAGGATGAAGTTAGAATTGCTTTTGAAGCGGCCTGGTTAGCTCATGCACTAGTCGACGGTCTAACTCCTGCACATCAATATCCATACGAACAAAAACTATCAGAACTCAGGGATGGACAGGGTATAGAAACCAGAAATACGCATAAAGAAAAATTAATGATGCCCGGTTCTACTCTTTCCAAACAAATAAGCAATAACTGGAAATTCTGGGGTCCAAAAGGATTATTTCTGACCCATGCGGCTTTCGAAATGGGTATCGCTACAATGATAAAACCAATCCAGTTTAATAAAAGCTTGTGCCAAGGAGAGGATATGTTTTTAGTAACTAGCGAAAACAT
>JAJZWH010000004.1 GCA_021846765.1 bacterium
AATCGTTATTATCAACTTTTTCATTAGATAGGCTGTCAATGGAATGTAACGATTCAGAGAATTGCCATTGATTTTCTAAATTACCCGAACTATTTACTTGATTCATAGTTTAATATTAAAAATTAACTAAATAAGACTTTATATAAACTTAATATTACTATTAGCAGCAAGAATATAATATTGTAAAAAATTATCTTTACATTATTTCAAGTATTAACTTAAAATTATATTTACTAATGCATAGAACAATTTATTTAGCAGGAGGATGTTTTTGGGGATTAGAAGATCTTTTTAGAGATTTACCTGGCGTATTAAAAACTGAAGTAGGTTATTGTGGAGGACTAAACGAACATCCTACCTACGATCATCACCCTGGCCACGCCGAAACTATTGCTATCACTTATGACGAGAAAGTAACTAGTTATGAAAAATTATTGGATTATTTTTTTCGTATTCATGATCCAACCACCTTAAATCGACAAGGTAATGATGTTGGCAGCTCCTATCGAAGTGCAATCTTTTACCAAACATCAGATCAACTAAAAACCGCTAAGAAAGTTATTGTCAAAGTTAATAAATCCAATATATATAAAAATCCAGTGGCAACTACACTGGAGGCCTTTAAATACTTTTTTCGCGCTGAAGAAGAACATCAAAAATACCTATTAAAACATCCAGGAGGCTACACTTGTCATTATTTACGAACTAGTGAAAGTTTTTTATAAAGAGATACTTTTTAAAATTGTTGCTACTAAGACTTCATCATTTATCATAGTAGATTAAAAAAGTAACTTAAGTGCTGATGCTTGTAATATCTCTATAGAGAGAATACAGTAGTTAATTATTAAACAATTTCTACCATTATGAGTAAAATAGTATTAACCGGCCACCCAGAATCAGGCAAAGCAGAGCTCTTTGCAAAACTAAAACAAGAGTACTCTGAAGCATATTTTATCGAAGATCCAGTTAGCGAGATTATCACAAGCCAACAACAAGAAAACGCTAAAATTAATCCAGGAATTTTAGGAAAACTATTAATAGCCAGATCTTTGTCTGATAAACAAAACACCCCTCAAAATACCAGCTTAATTATTCAACACAGTAGTTTGTTAGATGTTGTATGGTATGCTCAAGAAAATGATTGCTTATATTTGCTGCCCAGATTAATTCCCTTAATCAAAGCTGCTAGATACACGTTATCATTAGAATGTGATCCTATAAATAATGTCGATGTCCAACATATATGCACTCAATTTAAGATCACTAAACAAGAGATACCTCAATCTAATATTCAAGACAGAACAACTCTAGCCATTGAAGCAATAAATAGATTAGAAAATTAAAATGCTGATTTTAGTTTTTAATTATGCACTCTAACATTATTTTATCCCCTCATTTAGACGATGCAGTATTTAGTTGCTGGAAAACCATTAAAGATAGTCAGGAGCTACTAATTATTAATGTTTTTGCAGGCATACCCAAGCAAGGCACTACAACTCTTTGGGATCGTATATGTGGCGAAAAAAACTCAGTTAGAATGATCAATATCAGAAGACAAGAAAATGAATTAGCTTTAAATAAAACTAGATCAACTAATATTTATTTAGATTTTCTAGACAACCAATATAGAACTAAAAAAAATATTAATAAACAAGTTAAAAAAAATATTAATAAATATCTAAATAAAAAGTCTAGAATTTTATTTCCGTTAGCAATAAGTAGCAATTATCGTCATCCTGATCATATATTTCTAAGAAACATCGGGCTTGAACTGCTAGAAGAAAATTATGACATTGTTTTCTACCCCGATATACCTTATATGTTTTTACCTAAAAATATTAATAACAAACATATCAATAAATTAATAAATAGAGCACAAGGTAAGCTTAATTTAAGTGTAGATATTCAAGTTTTAAAGTTAACACAATTAGAACAGCAATCTAAACGTGTTGCAGCTTCAAAATATAGCAGTCAGTATAAAATGACTAACATTGTTTCCTTTGGAAGATTAGCCAAATCAATAAATAGTAATTATGAATTATTATTTATACCTAAATAATTACTAAAAATCCCTAATAAGCAAACTTTTTATATCTTTAGTATTTTCTGTTATGAAACTAGTCAGCTTATGCATATTTATATATGTCGGTAAGCCAATTATTAATAATATGCATATACCAAAAGCTAAGCTAGGAACTCTTCGTATAGCCTGTTGTCTACGTACTGCAGGAGCTGATCCAATAATTTGTTTATGAAACAGCGAATTTACATAATAAGCAGCAAGATAATAATAGAAGAAAGTTATAAATATATTATAAAATATACCCTTTTTTAATCTTCTACCAGATGTCAATGTATAATTTCTAGGATTAAATAAAATCTTGCCTTTTTTTCTTAACTGACGCAAAAGTCCCAATTCGTCGCCGCCTTGAATTAGATTCAGATCATAACCTTCGAAATAACTTTTTTTAAAAGCAAAATTAGTCGCTGTAATATAGCTAGGATATCCGCGAATTAAAAAATATAAATAACTAAATCCAAATAAGAAATGTGTATAGATTCTTCCCCACCAGGGTCCATCATAATATCTACAAGGTCCACCGACGGCTACTATTTGAGGGTTGTCTTTAAAAGTTTGGTCTATTTGAGCTAACCAATTTTTCTTAAACTTTGTATCAGCATCCGTAGAAATGATTATTTCACCTCTAGCTTGTCTACAACCCGCTTGTCGTGCAGCACACACTCCAGGTTGTTGTTCGTGGACAATTCTTGCTTGATAGCGTTTAGCTATAGCCACTGTTTCATCTATGCAATTATTATCTACTACTATAACTTCGTATTGGGCTGTCGTATTTTGTGCTTGAAGAGATTCTAGAGTTTTTTCAATATATTCCGCCTCGTTATAACAAGGTATTACTATGCTAAAACGTAAACTCCTGTTTTGTTTCATAATTCAAATTATATATTAAAGCTTCAAAATTAATAAAACATTAATGCTTTCTTTTTCTTTTTAAGTGGTCTAGCTCTGCTTTTCTTAGTCTTAAGCTTACTGGAGTCACTTCTAATAATTCGTCATTTTCAATAAAATCTAAACACTGTTCTAGGCTCAAAATAGTTGGTGGAGTCAATTGAACCACTCCGTCGCTACTTGAACTGCGCATATTGGTTAAATGTTTAGCCTTACAAACATTAATTTCCATATCTTCACTTCTATTATTCAAGCCAATAATTTGTCCTGCATAAACCTGAATGGCAGGCCCGACAAACACTTCGCCTCTAGCTTCGGCATTTTGCAACGCATATGGAGTAGTTATGCCTGATTCATAGGCTATAAGTACACCATTTCTGAGCTGCTGTAAACTAGGTCCCAAAGGTTGATAACCAATCATAATACTGTTCATTAGTAACGTACCCTTAGTTTTAGTCATTAGATTATTCCGTAATCCTAATAAAGTACGAGTGGGTAATTCATAAACAACCTTTGCGATGCCCGAACTATTAGTAAATTGATCTTTTAACTGGGCTCGTCTTTTACCAAGCTCCATTTGAACATTTCCCAAATATTCTTGAGGAACTTCAATTATTAATTCTTCTAAAGGCTCCATAATTTGACCATTCTCTTCTTTGGTCACCACATGAGGTCGACCAACTTCAAATTCAAATCCTTCTCTCCTCATAGTTTCTATCAGAACACTTAAGTGAAGTTCGCCCCTACCGCTAACCAAAAAACCTATTCCTTGATCTTCCACCTTAAGACCTATATTAGTTTCTAGCTCTTTTGTTAGCCTTTCGCTAATCTGTCTACTAGTAGTAAATTGACCTTCCTTGCCTTTTAACGGTCCAGTATTTGGGCCAAGATATATTTTTAATGTTGGCGCTTCTACTTCTAGGATCGGTAAAGCCTCGGGATTATCTCCATCAGCAACAGTTTCTCCGATTTGAACATCTTGTATTCCAGTTAACTGAACTATATCTCCAGCAGCACCTGTTTCAACTGAAAAACGTTCAAGGCCTCTGCTCATATAAATCTCATCTATTTTGGTTTTGATAATTGTTCCGTCTTTTTTGCAAATACTAACAAGATCACCTTTTTTAACACTGCCCCTACTAATACGACCGATGGCATACTTTCCTTTAAAGTTATCTGATGCCAAAGAAGTAACTAGCATTTGGAATGGTTTATCTAATTCAACCTTTGGTTCAGGTATAACATTAATTATAGCGTCAAAAATAACACTCAAACTACCTTCATCTTGAAAATTATTTGGCAATTTATCCCAAGCCTTACCGTCTCTACCGACCGCATAATAAACTGGATAATGTAACTGATCTTCGTGTACTGCCAATTCTAAAAACAAGTCTGCAATCTCATCTTCGACTTGGCTTATTCTAGATCCTGATTTATCGATTTTATTAATAATCACAATCGGCTTAAGGTTTAGGGCTAAGGCTTTTGTTAAAACAAATTTAGTTTGTGGCATAGGACCTTCTTGAGCATCAACAATCAATAAAACGCCATCGGCCATATTTAGAGTACGTTCCACTTCACCACTAAAATCTGCATGTCCTGGAGTATCGATAATATTTATTCGGTAATCATCATACTGAACTGCCGTAACTTTAGCGGTAATGGTTATCCCTCTTTCTTTTTCTTGATCACCACTATCCATGATTAAGTTTTGAGCCATTTCTGCTTGATTATTGCGAAAAGTTGAAGACTGTTTTAACAAACCATCAACTATAGTGGTTTTCCCATGATCAACATGGGCAATTATGGCTATATTACGTATTTTTGTAGAATCTTGCATTTGACTTAAAAATAAAGCGCCTTATTAATAACAAGCGCTAAGTTATAATTATAACATAAAGATTAATTTTTTAAAAACAATGACACTAGTGTACTATGTTATTTGACTATGCCTAATAAAACAAACCAAAATAAATTTCCTAAATGGCTACGAATCTGTTTACCGGCTATTTTAATACTTATATGGTTAACAATAGGTTCTTTGGGTGGGATAGCCTTTGGTAAAATTAATAATGTTGTCAATAATCAGGAGTCGGCATTTCTACCAAAAACATCACAATCAACAAAAGTCATTAATGACCAAGCGAATTTTCAAAATACAAACAACTTGCCAGCAATATTATTAACTACATACAAGCATAAAATTAATTTTAATGACCTGAGGAATGAAAATAATTTATTAGCAAAAATAAAGACTATAAAAGGTGTAATTAATACTAAAGATAATGCAATAGCTGGACCAATTATAGCCAAAAATAAGCAAGCTTTTGAAATAATAGTACCAACTAACACTCAGTTTGATAAATCTAGCGTCATAAATCGAATAAAAAATATTACAAAAAACGTTAATAATAGTAATCTTAAATTCTATGTAACAGGACCGGCAGCTATAGTCCAGGCTTTTTCTAATGCTTTTAGCGGTGTTAACGGCATATTGACTTACGTGGCTGTTGCGGCGGTTTTAATCATACTATTAATTGTCTATCGATCGATACTACTACCTTTTATAGTTCTATTGACGGCATTATTTTCTTTAACTCTTGCCATTTTAGTTGTATACAATTTAGCTTTACATAATGTCGTCAAACTTAACGGAGAAAGCCAGGGTATCTTATCGATTCTGGTGATTGGCGCAGCTACTGATTATTCAATTTTTATTATATCTAGATTTAAAGAAGGTTTACATAAAATCAATTCTACAAGTGATAGCCTACTGTATGGCTTAACTAAAGCATGGGAACCAATCTTAGCCGCAGCCAGTACAGTTATTATAGCCTTACTAATGCTCTTATTTTCTCAATTAAATTCAAACCGCAGCCTTGGACCAATAGCGGCTATAGGAATTGTTTCGGCTTTTCTTGGAGCAATGACCCTATTGCCAGCATTATTAGCTACATTAGGAAGAAAATCCTTTTGGCCTTATAAAATAACTATTGATAGTAATCTGAAATCTTCTAAGCCAGTAGCTATTAGTAAATTTTGGAGTCATATAACTTCCTTAATTCAAGCAAAAAGTAGAATGTTATGGTTAGTTCTAAGCTTAATTCTTATTGCTCTGACAGTCATAGGATTGCCGACCCTCAAAGCTAATGGGGTTTCTCAATCAGCTTCAATACTTAGTAATTCAGCAGCAGTCAAAGGACAGAATATCTTAGGAGATTATTTTCCAGCTGGGACTGGTAGCCCAATTAATATCATCGCTAATAGTAATAAGTCTTTACAAATAGTTAGTTATTTAACTAAACAATCCCAAATATCCTCAGTGAAAATATTTAAAAACTCAACCAATGCTAGTCCAAAAATTGTTAACGGCTTGGAGCTTATTAGCGCTACGACAAATGATAATCCCCAGTCTAATCGAGCATTTAATCTTATAACCAATTTAAGAAATAATTTAGCAAAAATAGATCCTAGCGTACTAGTAGGCGGACGAACAGCCACTCAACTAGATACCAATAATGCAGCCAAACATGATCTAAAATTAATTATTCCACTAGTTTTAATTGTAATATTTATTATTCTAATCTTATTATTAAGATCTATTGTTGCGCCTATATTGCTAATTCTATCTGTAATTATTAGCTATACCGCAACCCTGGGCGTATCAGCTTTAGTTTTTAATCATCTATTTCATTTCCCCGGCGCAGATCCTTCTGTACCCCTGTTTGGATTTATTTTCTTAGTGGCCCTAGGAGTTGATTATAATATTTTTCTAATGACTAGAATTAAAGAAGAAGCTAAGAAAAATAGCACTAAAAAAGCCGTCCTCAAAGGAGTTGGCATAACTGGTAACGTAATTACTGCCGCTGGTCTTGTACTAGCAGCAACTTTTGGAGCTTTAGGAGTTATTCCCATCCTATTTTTAGCACAAATAGCTTTCATAGTCTCATTTGGCGTACTTTTAGATACACTAATTGTCAGAACTATTATTGTTCCTTCAATATGCTACGACTTAGGCCATCTTATATGGTGGCCTAGCAAAAAAGTCGACTAAATAGATGAGTAGCTTATATATTGACTGCTCTAGAATTATTTAATTAGTATTGGCGTCGATAATTATTACCGCCACCGCTCCTAGGACGTCGATCTTCTTGAGGTCTAGCTTGGTTAACTGTAATATTTCTCCCTGCAAATTCTTTACCATCTAATTCTTTAATTGCATTTTGAGCTTCTTTTATATCACTCATTTCTACAAAACCGAATCCTTTAGATCTGCCAGTATCTCGATCCATTATAACTACAGCACTCACTACTTGTCCGTACTCTGCAAACAACTGTTCCAGTTCTTTATCTTGAGTACTGTATGCTAGTCCTCCTACATAAAGTTTCATTGCCATTTTTTTCTCCTTTAATTTAGAATTATATCGCTTGCACTTGTTATTATTATTGTCTATGCCGCAATATTCTTCTCAATCCTTCAACTTACAAGGAGAGTCGTTGTACAATAAACTTTAATTAATACTAGTCACTTGCTTAACTATTAGCATAACACAATTAAACTATAAACGAATAATTAATTTCATAATCTAAATATCTGTTAGTTAATAAACCTCTTAAAGTGTATAGTTATAAATAGAGAGCGTGCTATGTACAAATACACAATAACCGAATCTGATGCTAAATATCATGTATACATCAACATGATCTCTTCAAATGCAGGACATTACTTAAGCCGTAGGCCATATGTAATAAATTTGATCAAAGAAGCGCTCACTAATAAACCATTAAATGGTCAACGAGTTATTGTTGAAGTTGACATGGGTAGAGAAATTGGTAATACAGATATAGTGTCAACTCAAGATAATGATAATATATACTACGCCAAGCCGATCAAAAACGATACTTTCTATCGTTTTGCCAAAAATAAATATCCTCATCCAAGCAGAAAATTGAGCATAATATTAATTAAGGACGCAGAGGATCAATACGAAATTGTCGATACTTGGATCGGTCCCCTAAAACCACCCTTCCCGGGCGACACCAACGAATCTTCTGACAGCAAGCAATACTGGCAGGAACATGCACTTGTTCATGAAGCTCAGATGATCCAAACAAAAACAATAACCAAAATCTGTCCATACTAAAAAACGAGAATACAAGTTTGTGTATATGCTATAAACATGCTAAAGTTAAATTATTGTTTTTAATGGATCCTGCGATAGGTAATGTTGGCGCGAAGTTCATTGTAGACAATCGTTTCAATATTAATACTAATCAAAGGATTCTTTTTTTATGACTAATTATAGATATAGAAGTAACGTCAAATATAAGCGAAGCAATAACCGTAAAACTATCAAAAAAGCTTACATTAACCCAGATCGTTTTATACAAAAAGCTATTCCAATAGAAGAGCAACCATATTCCTCTGAATTTACTTTTGCTCAGCTTAAGCTACAACCTTTAATTGAAAATAATCTTATTAATATGGGTTACTCTAAACTCTCACCAATACAAGACCAGACTATACCGGCAGGTCTTAATGGTAAAGATATTGTGGGTATTGCCAATACCGGCACTGGCAAAACTGCAGCTTTTGCAATTCCCATGCTTAATCGTTTATTAACTGATAGAAATAGCAAAGCTTTAGTCATAGCACCTACCAGGGAGCTTGCTCAACAAATCGAAGAACAATGTCGGCTAATTGCTAGGGGCAGCAAGTTAGATGGAGCTCTATTAATTGGAGGTATGCCGATAATGCCTCAACTAAGAGAATTGAAATTTAATCCCCAAATCGTTATTGGTACTCCAGGCAGAATTAAAGATCACATGGAAAGACGATCATTGAATCTTGGAAATTGTAACCTAATAGTTCTAGATGAAGTCGATAGAATGTTAGATATGGGTTTTATATCTGATATCACTGAGATACTAAACCAAGCTAACCCAATCAGACAAAGTTTTTATTTTTCGGCTACCTTAGACAATCGAGTAAAAGGTATAATCCAAGGATTTTCCAATGATCCAGTCTATGTATCAGTTAAGGATACAGAGACTAGTAAAAATGTCCAACAAGATATAGTTAAGTATAAAACTAGCAGCGATAAAATAGACAAACTACACAATTTACTGAATTCGGAAACTGTTAATAAAACTTTAATATTCGACGAGACCCAACGTAGTGTAGAAAAACTATCTAAAGAATTAGAATACAGAGGTTTTTCAAGTGATTCAATTCATGGCGGTAAATCACAAGCTCAAAGACAAAGAGTTCTAAAGAAATTTAAAAATAACGAGATTAAAATTTTAGTTGCTACAGACGTTGCAGCTAGAGGTCTTGACGTAGTTGATATCACCCATGTCATCAACTATTCGACGCCAAACTCTTACGAAGATTATGTGCATCGTATCGGGAGAACTGGTAGAGCCGGTAAAACTGGCAATGCTTTAACGTTTATAGACTCTAAATAATCAAATCAAGTATAATATTCATTAACTTAAATGCTATAAATATTACATGCATAATACAACAGTGACCGCTGTATTTTTATCATTAGCAATATTAGGATTAATCGCAGTTGATCCTATTGGTATAGCTGTTACTTTAATTATTTTAGTCCAAAAAAAACCGATAGCTAGAAGTTTGTCTTTTATAGCTGGCAGTTTTAGTATATTAATAATACTTGGATATTTAATATCTCGTTATTTAGGAAAATATGTATATAAAGTAGCGTCCAATTATCATTGGATTATAACTCTTATAGAACTAGCCTCTGGCTTAATCCTATTATTAATTAGTCTTTACTTATATATAAAATCTAGTAAAAGTAATTATAAAAAGCTATATTCTCCTTCTTTAAAATTGATCAATAGACTGAATTTAGGTTATATACATTTATTTTTTATAGGGGTTGCGGTTGTGAGTATTCAATCATTGGCAGATGTTGTTTTTATATTAGCTATGACTAGACTAGGTTCACTCAAACTAAGTAACATTAATCTTAGTCTTGGATTATTAATCTATGCTATTTCCTCACTTTTAATTCAGTGTTTAATAATTTTTGTTTTTTCTATAACCCCGAGTAAAAATAAAAAGAAAGTTATCAACAAAGCTAGTGTTCTATTAGAGAAATATACCAACAAACTAATTATTATGATTAGCTTCATTTTAGGGATAATTTTACTATTTACTGCATTGGCTTAAATTACTTATGCCATACAGATTGATTTTTAGTAATTTTATTTATTTTGTCCTAGTCTTAGATCTGTTCGATTAACTTTAAATTAACCTTCTTAAAAATATTATTATTTAAATTTCAATTATAATTGTCTGATAGGCAAGCATCTGAAGCGATATATTATTATCTGTTAACTGAATGTTAGCTTGACTATCCATAGTATTAAAAATTATCTGACTCTTACTGGATAAATTATTAAGCACATAATTAAAGCTCTGTTCCTGCTGACTCCAATTGCTAACTATTAAATACATTCGGTCTATATTTTTCCAAAATAAAATAATTATATCTTGAGCTTCATCACTATCTAATACTCGCCATTGTGATGGAGCGTTTTTTATATCTTTAAAAAGATGAAGAAGTTTAACATAGAATAAGTAAATAGCATCATTAATATTTTCCTCTGGACTTTGTCGTAATTGCACTAGTGTAGGGATTTTTCTTCCTTCAAGCTGTCCTTCATAAAATAACTTACCCCCAGGAACAGACATTAATAAAATAATTGATGATTTAAGCTTATTAATATCTTTAATAATATCCGCTGATCTTGGTTCGTCATGATTTTCAATAAATCTTAGATAGTGATCTTGAGTGGACAATATCTGATTAAGGCGTTTTTTCAATAAATAAACCTGATCATTTACTAAATAATCATAAAATTCTTTGTCGTAACAGTAATCAAAGCCGAGATTAATTAATTGTTCTTGAGTTTCCCAGTAACACTCAGCAATAAAAACAAAGTTAGGAAAAACCTTTTTTACTTGACTAATAATCAGCTGCCAATATTCTACTTTTGGTATATCTTTACTAGCAAAATTCCAATTTTGTTTAAACACGTAATCCAACATCAGCATTGCCATATCGCAGCGTACACCATCGCATTGCTTGGCTAATCTATTTAGTATAGCTATATGCGATTTTCTCAATTCTTCAGAGAAAATATTTAATTGCAGGACATCATTCCAGGGATCATATTCAGGATCACGACCTAAAGCATATATATTGTTGTTTATTTTTACATATTTAGTTTGGTTTGGCTTTTTGTATTCTAATTCCGACCCTTGAATGAAATACTCAGGATGATCTATGGCCCATGAGTGATCTAGAGCCACATGATTAGGCACAAAATCCAGTATTAACTTTAAATCTAAACTGTTTAGTTTTTTCTTCAGCCTAATTAAACTATCTTTATCATCTCCAAGCTCAAGATTTAAACTATAATCTTTAATACTATAAGCTGAGCCCGCTATTTGATCTTCTATATTATTTGAATTTAATTGAGTTTTCTTAGCTAAATCTATAAACTCTTTATCTTTTAAATTTATGGTAATTGCTCGCGGACTTCGCTTCCACACACCCATCAACCAAACTGCCTGAAAATTTAAATCAATAATTTTCTGCCACTCACTGTCTGGGATATTATCTAGATTAATTTTCCGTTTATATTTGATTGTTAAATCATGAATCCAAGACAATGTATTAATTTCATAGATTAGCATTTTAATTTTCTCGCTGTACACTAAAACTAGAGCCATTTGACGATATTGAAGAAGGAACTGCTATATCTTGCCCAGAACTATTAACCATAGTAATACTGTCTGCGTTAATTGCACTTAAATCAACATTGCTGCCATTATCTGTTGTATAAGCGTTACTAAAAGATACTGTTCCAAAATTATCAAATGGCATTAACTGTCCGTTAGAATTACTAGGATCTTCTTCAATCCATTCAGCTGAAGATAAAGATGAATCATAAGACAAATTTTTAGTATAGGTTTGATTAGTCGTGTTGTCGGTAATAGTTATTGCCCACAAATTAGTTCCAGTTTGATCAATAGCTGCACTAATACTATCTCCGGGCGAAATATTAAAAGCAGTAATTTGTACTGAAGCATTAGGTAACAATTCATAAAAAGCAGCTGAATATACACTACCGGTGGCTGTTACGTTATCCACTGTTCCTATTTGGATCAAATCATTACTTTTAACTCCACCAATTCCAATCCATGAAGCGTCAGCCGTAGTACTAGTCCCATTGCCTGTTGGGTTAGGAACTATCCATTGACCGCTAACGTTAGTATAGTCACTATTATTGTCAGACATATAACCCGACCAGTTAGTTGATGTATAACTTACCGAGGGGGGTGGAGATGAAGATGAACTGGTTGTCGATGAACTACTCGTAGAAGTACTGGATGTAGAACTTGGTGATGTGCTCGATGTAGAGCTTGGTGATGTGCTGGATGTAGTTGAACTTGTACTTGTTGGAGTAATAGAACTAATTCCACTTGGTGCAGGCTGAGAAACTATTTTAGGAGTTATGGCAGGAGGTGGACTAGATATGGGCGTTGGCACTGGTACATTTTGCTGCTTAGGTGTAGGCGTGGTCTGTTGTATGACGCTAGGTTGATGATTGTCTACTGTTTTTGGAGTAACTGTTTTTAAGTTTTTGACAGGATTAGGATGATGAGATAACTTAGGAGCGTTATCTAATGCAGTGTGTAATTCAATTATTGGCGGTAATAGTAAATAAGTGATATATGAAACAAATAACACGCTAAAACTGACTAGTAGCACTTTTTGTAGCTTGTTACATAAATTAACTATCTTCTTACTAGTTTTATATAATATACGCACAATTATGAAACGATTTTTTATTTTATTCTACCAGGTATACATTAGCATTTAACTAATAATTTTACTAGTCAATAACGATTTACTATTTATAAATATTTGTGATTATTTGTGTCCTATGTTTTTATATATCAATGAACTTTTATGAGGCCTATTCAAGTGATGAATTCAACCAAGCCAACAGACCAAGATACGAATCTATAATAAATAGCGTAGATACTTTTCTTCAAAGCGAACAAAGTAATATAGAGGTTATCAAATTTAGTGGCATAGATGATACCATGCCATATCCTATCTTGGTATACAGCCATAACGCTGATGGCTTTCAAAAAATTAAAGGCCGCTTATTAGTTAATAATTTGTACAGTATTGCTCAAGAATCAATCGACTACCAAGCTTATTTTGATCACGCCGATTATAAGTACTCATCTTTTTCTATAGATAAATCTACTTCAATAGAACTTACTAGATATGAGCTTCATGGTTTAGGTCTAAAAACAGTTGCTCACGATATTACTATCGCCGATAATTTAATCACTAAGCGACTAAACTTAACTACAATAGGCGAAATAATAGAAAGCTACCAAGAGATTCGAGCAACCAAAAATGAACTTATTAGAGGACTAATTCAAAACTTACAAACCGAAGACATATTTAGAGTTGCTAAAATGATTAACGGACTTCTTTCTGATAAAGAAATATCCTCATTATCTATTAAACTATTATTCAAATATCGTTATCACCCAAATAGAGAGGAAATATATAAAATAATATCAGAATCTAAAAAACAAGCTAATGCATCAAAGGATCTTACAGAATTAGCTTACGACTTCACTAGGCCCTCAGCAAATGATTTAGATGATTTAATTAAAATGCTTAGTCAAATCATTTAGAGTTATTAAAAGTTAAGTTAATCTCTGAATTAAACTTTTCATTAATAATTATTTAATAATTCGTAGGGTGGGCAATTTCCTAGTTAGCTTATTTCTTTCCGAAGGCGTAAGACCACCCCAAATACCGTAATTTTCTTTATTTATAATTGAGTTAGCCAGACATTCTGCCCTAACTGGACAAACCTCACAACATTCCTTCGCCGTTTGAATACCTAAATCATCTACTGGATACATCACGCTTGGTTCTAATGTAGAACAACTAGCAAAGTCCATCCATTCATTACTTGGTCTACTAGCATTATCGCTAGTTAATTCTAGTAATCTACGAAGTACATTTTCTGGAATTGGTATATTTATTTTAGGATTATCTGCTGACCGAAGCCGACTATTTTGTTGCTCTATTTGCATATCCATACTTGATTAATAATATATAAATTATTTATTTAATACACCACTAAATTCTATATATCACTCATTATAGATACAAATAATGTCTGAAAACCTCTTCGGATCTTGGCACAAGATAATATTAGCTCGCTTATCGTTACTTTTTTGATCATTATTAGCAATTTTATTTGCTCTTTTGTTGATTGTCTCTGTCGCATTAAACGATCCACACACCACTAATAAACTACTAAAACTTAAGATTGTCGCAATAAACTTTAACCTATTCTTATTAGAACTAACTTTGCTTAAATTCTCCTATTTTCTCTGCTCTCATAAAAATCGACCTCTTTAAATTTTAAATAGCAATTAACTTGGATATTAATAAAACAATAATCAAAATAGATTAACTTAATTAGTCGTGCCTATGATACTTATTCCATTGTCTCCAAATCAATTTATGGATAGGAATAAGTCTAGGAATATCTCTAATGCCTGGTATGAATGGAACTAATAACAATAATAAAGTTGCTAATCCAGTCAGATATATAGCAATTAAATCAACATTAATCGATGTACTAAAACTAGGTATTTGATACCATAAACTATACAGCCATAGCCAAGGTTGTCCAGGGTATGAACCGGTTTCATTCATTACCCCCCATTGCGTTCCATATAGATGTCGTTGCTTAGCAAGTGATGAAAAATAATTACCGTCTTCTATAAATAACAATGGCTTAGTGTAGTTAGTCCCATAAAAAGGTTGTTGAGCTAACAAATCAGCATCAATTGCTCCGCTTTGAGCCATAGCTAATTCGTTAGTAATAAGATATGGAACAGGACCATCATCAGCCTTAGGTACTATAGGCTTATTATTAATAAATTTAACCTTATTTAAGGCATCAAGATATGCATTATCCCAAGCCATTTGTTTTTTATGATCAGCAGTTTCATATATTTTAATTGCATTCTTTAAGCGAGGGTTACTAAAAGCGATCTTCGACAGAGGAGATAATACAAATGTTTGGGCAGTATTTATTTTTTGATGTACTCCTGCTAGTAATTGCCAAGATACTCCTATCCGTTGAACTTGTGAATGACCATTATTATAAGGTGGTCCATAAGTTGCAGTTTTGCTAGTACCAGCTAATTCGCTGGCTGCGGTTGCCATAAAATCTGCTGGTGCTATTTTAGACCAGCTAGCTACAGTTACTGGAGGTTCATCTGGGGACGATAAAACACCGGCTAAGGCAAAAACTAAAAAAAGTACTATAAAAGTAGCAATTACTCCTTCTTTTAAGATATCATATCGTCGATTTGGACCTTTCCACTCTGTCGCTTCTTGAACTTTAATAGCTTTTCTATTTTTCCCTGATTTTGTGCTTTCAATTGGATGAGATACTCCTCTAATGCGCACCAGTAACACATGAACTCCTACGACAATAATTAAGGCCAGGGGAATTAAAACGATATGCCACATAATCATTTGACCAAAATTCATTAAATTAAAAAATGAACCTAATCCGGTAGCATTAATTGCATCTTTACCATTAGTAGCAATCCATTGAGAATCAAAATTTTGCTGAGAGAGATAACCAGTAAAAGCCTCAACTATTGATACTACAAAAGCAATAACTCCAGTCATCCAGGTTAATGCTCGATTGCCTCTCCAAGCAGCCATCCAGAACTTACCCCATAAATGAATAACCATAAAAGCCATGAACAACTCTACGCTCCATAAGTGCATAGAATTAACAAAATGCCCTAAATTACTTTTGTGCCACCAACTCACACCGCCAATAGCTAAGACCATACCAGAAACTATCACAACTCCTAGCGCAGCCAGAGTGGCAACTCCAAATACATAAATCCATGAACCGACATATACTGGTTGACTGTCTGGTAATATCTTGTCTCCTGGTAATAAACGTCTGAATAATCTACGGAGACGATATGTCCACATTTTCTTTTGTTCATCACTAATCATTCCTTCGTTTGTGACTAATTTTGGTCTTTGTTCTTCCACGATAATTTTAGCTTTAGGAAAAGGAATCATCACAGCTAAGCCAAAAATAATAATCATCGTTAGAATAATGATTAAATTAGCTATTGATATTGCAAAAAACGACCAATGCAAATATGGCTGTGGGTGATTTAAATTAATTAAACTAGATAAAGTTTTTATAAACATAAGTACTATACGACTAAAATGATTATATCATAAGCAACTTACTATTGATTTATTCGTAAGCCTTAGGGAGAATTGAGGCAATAATTCAATCATAAAAGTCTTTTAAAAATTTGTCGGCCAATAATATAAAATAATGTATTGTAGCTAACTGACCAATAATATGTTTAGATATTATATCATGGCTGGTGAATTTAATGATTATTTTCCGAATATAACTGGTTCAGAAGAAGAAACTAGAATAGATTTTCTATTAAATAATAAATTATTAAATAAAACTACTAGAGAATCACAAAAACTCAACACACTTATCAATGGATTTTGTCCTCCTTTAGGGAAAAACCCAGACAACTATGATACTTATCGAGTTAACGGCAGTAGAACTTATATAGACAAAGGAAGCGTTGAACTAGCTACTCCCGAAGCTTTAAACCCCTATCAACATCTTGCCTATATTAAGGCAAATTCTGGGTTATTAATTTCGGCTTTGATAAAATTTACTTCTATTCTGAGTGCTTCACATCACTCCCAGATAACTAGCTTATACCATAGAAGAGTAATTGACCAAAAAGAAAATACCTGGGGTTTTCATGATAATTTCTCAATTCATCAAGACGCTAATTACGATTTATTAATTAACAACCAACAAATGCCAATGAGTAGGTTGTGGGAGATTTTTTTACGCAGTCGTAATTTTATTACAGGAGCTATGCGAATAGACCCCAAAACAGCATATTTTTCTCAAAAACTTAGTGTACCATATGATTTTAACAGATATAGTTATGTTAATTCTCTTTTAAGAGTGGATTGTGCCCACGGTCAAAGATTAGAGATTCGCTGCAACGATATTAATCTCCAAGACCAAGCATCCTTAAATCGAATAGGAGGAACGGCTTTATTACTAGCAGCCTCACAAACACCCTTAACTAGAAAAATATTAGATAAAAAGTTAATTAATAATTTTCCGCTAGACGAAAATAGTTTATGGAACGAAATTAGTCTTAATCAAGATATAGAATTAATACCTAGCCATACGTTAATGCTTAACATTGACGCTCAAAGATTGATAATTAAAACTATTTTAGAAAATCTAGAAAGCTACACCAATCAGCCTATGCCTCAAGTATATCGACAAATAGGAGAAAAAATTCTTCAATTTTGCGATGATGTTGAATCAGTAGCATTGGGTAATAAAGATATAGATATTTTATTCGATAAATCGGACTGGGCTACTAAATTATACGTTATCAGAAAAAGTATTAGAGAAAAACCTGGCAAGAGATACCTGGGTGATAGCATTTCAATGTATCAAGATATGTTATATGATCAAGTTTCAATATCAGCTCAGCCTAACCAAGAGCCAACGATTGCCTTAGGATATGGACATAAATTTGCAGAAAAAACAGCAATTATTGATCCAAAATTAGTAGCTGAAGCTTTTACACAGCCTCCGGCTAAAAGTCGAGCTCAAGCAAGAGTCATGATTAATAAAAGATTTCCTGATAAAATCAGCAAAAACTCATGGGAAGCCGTAAAAGTGAAGATAGGATCCTTAGAAAGAGAAATCAAATTATCAAAATATTTATATACTCAACAAGATATAGACCAGTTAATAGACAACATAAATAGTCTAAGATAATTTAATATTCATTAAAAAATGAATATTATTTAGCGTTTTTTAATAATTGACTTAACCAAATTAGCTCTTGCCAGGCTTTTTTAGTTAATTCCAGATATTTAGCTTCTAATAAGTTGCCCTGTGAATCAAATAAATCCTGGACCCTTGGAAAATGTAAGTCGTATGATATAGCTAAAAGACCCATCTCTCTAGTGGCCAATACTAATGCTTCAATCGCCCTAACTCCACCCCACTGACCAGATGAGGTACCAGCAAAAGCCACAGCTTTGTGTTGGTAGTTTTCAAATTCACTATCTAGCATTCTTTTTAAACTACCTGAAAAACTATGATTATATTCTGGGCAAACTATAAAAAAACCATCAGCTCGGGCTGTTATTTCACTGTATTTTTGATCTTTCCCTTCTGGGTCATTACCATCGCCTAAAAAATGAAAATCTTTAGGATCAATTAACTCAGTTTCTAATTCACTATATTCTGACCCTACATCTACTATAAATCTGGCAGCTTTGTCGCTTTTACGCTGTTCTCTAGTCGTTCCTAAAATAACTGGTATATATATTTTATTCATGATTTATATAAATTATAACTTAAAAAGGTTTTTTAGATATTTTTAAGCTTATTTATAACTAAATTTTAGTATATTACTTGTTCATATGGTGAAAAAATTTCTAAGCAATTACAAAATTACTTTTTCCGAACAGTTTTATCCTGCACGTCCTAAAAAACTATGGCTTAAAGCTCAAAAATTTGCCAAGACTCCTTTAAATGAACACCATTTTGGCTTGGCTATTCCTAAAAATAAAAATTATGTTAATTGGCTAGAAAGAGAATCGATGCTTTTTCAGGCTAATAAAATTGCCAAAAAATATTCGGCTCAAGGAAGTATGTGGCAAAGACCATATGCAAAGCCCCAACCAAGAAAAGCTGTTAACATGGCTTCAGTTTGGTATACCTCTTATGGGCCTTCATTAATAACCAAGAATAGTGAATCAATTCTTAGCACTTTAGGCAATGAACAATTATGGGAAAGTTTTGAAGATATTGGAATTAATGCTATCCATACTGGTCCTGTTAAATTAGCTGGTGGTTTGAATGGTTGGCGACAGACTCCTAGCATAGATGGGCATTTTGATCGTATTAGTACCAAAATTGATCCAGTTTTTGGAACCGAAGAAGAGTTTAAACAGATGAGTTTAGTAGCTAGCAAACATAACGGTATTATTATTGACGACATAATACCTGGCCATACCGGCAAAGGTTTCGACTTTCTGTTAGCAGAAATAAAATACAAGGATTATCCAGGCATTTATCACATGGTTGAAATTGATCCCACAGATTGGCATTATTTACCCGATGTCCCAAAGAATAAAGACTCTGTCAACTTAAATCAACAAACTGAACATCAACTAAAGCAAAAAGGTTATATCATCGGAAAACTGCAAAGAGTTATTTTTTATGAACCAGGAATAAAGGAAACTAACTGGAGCGTCACTAAACCAATTAAAGGAGTTGATGGAGTAACCAGGAGATGGGTTTATCTACACTATTTTAAACAAGGTCAACCATCAATTAACTGGCTAGACCCTTCATTTGCCGGGATTAAACTGGTTATAGGAGATGCTCTGCACTCACTTGGAGATTTAGGCTCGTCAGCCCTAAGATTAGATGCCAATGGATTTTTAGGCATAGAAAAAACTAGCGATGACGAACCTGCATGGTCTGAAGGTCATCCACTTAGCGAAGCAGCTAATTTATTCATTTCGGGCATGATTAGAAAAGTTGGTGGTTTTACTTTTCAAGAATTAAACTTATCTATCGATGATATCAAAACTATGTCTCAGGCAGGAGCAGATTTATCATACGACTTTATTAATCGACCAGCTTATCACCATGCTCTAATTAAAGAAGATACTGAATTTTTAAGATTAATGATGAATTCCGCTAAAGACTTAGGCATAGATCCTGCATCTTTAGTTCATGCTCTACAAAATCATGATGACTTAACTACTGAATTAGTTCACCTCTGGACGCTACATAAAAACGATATTTATAATTTTAGAGGATCTAAATTAACTGGATTAGAGTTAAGGCAGCTTATTAGAGAAGAGATAGCCACTAGTCTTGCTGGAGAAAATGCTCCATATAATCTATTGTTTACTACCAACGGAATTGCCTGTACGACAACTAGCGCTATAGCCGCAATATTAGGTTTTAAAGATATCCAATCTTTAAGCCAGTCTAATATTGAAACTATTAAAAACGTCCATCTTTTACTAGCCATGTTTAACGCATTACAGCCTGGAATTTTTGCATTATCAGGATGGGATCTTTGTGGCTCATTAACACTCAATCCTGAAGAAATAAAGGACTTAATTAGCACTGGCGACACTCGTTGGATTAACAGAGGCAGCTATGATTTACTAGGAGTTAATCCTAGCGTTAATAAAAGTAGCGTAGGAATGCCTCTAGCCAATAATTTATATGGATCTTTAACTCAACAACTGACTGATGAACAATCTTTCGTAATTAGACTAAAGAAAATAATTAACATCAGAAAAACTTATCATATTGATACCGCCTATCAGCTTGACATCCCCAACGTATCTAATAAGGCCATGCTAGTTTTAGTCCATAGATTACCAGATAGTCAAAACTTACAGCTTAGCGTATTAAATTTTTCATCTAAGCCAATATCTGGTAGCGTTAGTAGTGATCATTTAATACCCGGATACAATGTCATTGATATGTTTACCAATCACCAAATAGCTAAAATTGACAATCTTAAATCTTTTCCTGTCAATTTGCTTGCGTATCAAGGATTGTCCTTATTGGTATTATCAAATTATGAATAGATTTTAATACAAAGTAGTTTTTTGATCATCTTTAGTTTCTAATAAAACTTCTTCTTGTTGATCAGCGGGTTTTAGAATACTGTCAACTAAACGATCTAGTTGATCGTTAGATAAATTAGCCTTGACTGCGTATCCTTCTATACCCATATCTCTCAATCCGGCTGGGGCATCAGCCTCGTTTAAATTAGATATAATAAAAACTGGTATATTCCTACCCCAATCATTTTTTCTCATTGTTTCTAATATCTGATCTCCAGCTTTTTTTGGAACCATTAGGTCAAGTAAAACTAAATCCGGTAATTCTTTTTGAATAGTATTTAGAGCCGCTACCCCGTCGTATGCAGTAAAACAACTATATCCAAGCAACTCTAGTCTAGTTTTATAAATATCGGCTAAACTATAGTTATCCTCAACAATTACAATTTTTTGCGACTTGCCAAAACTTTGCTGATTATTACTTACATCATCCATATTTATTAATATTAATCGTTATTTAATGTAAAGCAAGATGTAAGCTTTTATTTGTCATTTAATTCGACAGCTAAGGAAAGTTAGACGTTTTTATATATTCACTAGTTTCTCCCAAGATAATTGTTTTTTACCAAAATGACCATAGGCAGAAGTTTGACTATATATTGGCTTTCTAAGATCTAATCGTTCAATTATCCCTTTGACTGAAGTATCAATCAAATTATTTTTGAATTTGTATAATTCAGCCTGGCTAACTGTATTCGTGCCAAACGTTTCAATCGTTTGCATTAACGGCAAAGGTTGTCCAATAACATAAGCCAAACCTACTTCACATTTATCGGCAAAACCATTAGCAACTATATTTTTAGCTATAAAACGAGCCGCATAAGCACCGCTCCGATCTACTTTGGTAGGATCTTTGCCACTGAAGGCTCCGCCTCCTACCCTGGCATATCCACCATAAGTATCGACTACTATTTTTCTACCAGTTAATCCAGCATCACTTTCTGGGCCTGGAATATGCCAAACCCCAGTACCATTAACAATAATATCCTTCAGATCAGGTAAGTCAAAACCATAATCTTCTAAGACTGGCTTTAAAACTAGTTCGATAATTTGTTGTTTAACTTGTTTATTATTAATTTTTTCATCGTGAGCTACTGCAACTACCAATTTTTCTAGACTATAGGGTAAATTATTTTTATATCTAATGGTTACCTGAGCTTTACCATCTGGACGAAGCCATTCAATATGATCATTTTCTCTAATATAATCAATTTTTTTAGTGATTGAATGAGCCATAGCAATCGGTAACGGCATTAAATCTTCGGTTTCTTTAACAGCAAAACCAAACATCATTCCCTGATCGCCAGCTCCACCATCATCTACGCCAAGAGCAATTTCTGGTGATTGCTGGTGTAAATTATTAATAAATTGGGATTGATTACTAAATCCCCATTTAGGCTCAATATAACCAAGTTTGGTAATAGTTTCCCTAACAATTAGTTCGTAATCAATCTTAGCTTTAGTTTTAATTTCACCGAATAGTTCAACTTTATTAGACCCTACAATTGTCTCAATACCGCTACGAGTATATTTATCTTGCAATAATGCCGAATCTAGTATTGCATCACTGATTGCATCGCAAATTTTATCTGGATGACCGGCACAAACACTCTCGCTGGTAAATAAATTTATTTGTTTGGAAAAATCATCTTTGATCATTAAAAATCCTTTCTGATCATTAAACAGAAAGGACGTTCATCAATAAAACATCTTCCCCATTTAACGGGCTAGATGGAGCACCTTACCAATAAATGCAGGTTGCTGACGGATTAACGAGCTAGTTCTCTCCCCGTACTCTTTATATTTTTTAAATTGTTAATACATTAATTTTAACACAAGTTTAGAAAAAGATAGTTTATATTTATTATCTAAACTTGACTTGTTTAATTAGCTTTTTAGGATGACAATATTATTAATAATCATATCTTATTAAAGGTCTTAATATGAATAATACTTTTTACGTCTATTTTCAAAGAATTTTTATAATAAGCCATTTTAAAAACTAATGCCTATTAATCAACGCAAGCACCAAAATCGGTCTCGTATTTCTTTGTCTAAACGAAGGAAAAAAACTCTATTTAACATATTAGCCAATCAAATTAAACTTATTAGAGCAGTATATTACCCATTTCCCAAATCATTAAAAGATACAAAACACTATTTAAACCGAGTGTATAACTTTTGGCTCTCTCGTGAGGGCATTATTATTAGCATAGAAAGCATCACAGCCTTGATTTTTGTTTTATTTTTAGTAATTCTTGGGCTTTTTATTTTTGTTAACCAAGACTTAAATAGCTTAAACATATTTGCGCCCAATCTACCGGGAAGTGTAACTTATTATGATCGAACAGGAAAAATCGTTCTCTGGCAAGATTATAATTCAGTGAAACGAGTACCAGTCACATCTAATCAAATTTCAAAATACGTTAAAGAAGCAACCGTAGCAATTGAAGATCAAAATTTTTACCATGATTATGGATTTGATATTGGCGCAATCATCAGATCTGCTGTTCATGATATTATCCATCATGGCCAAAATTTGGAAGGGGCTTCAACGATAACCGAACAATTAGTTAAGCTCAATAAAGGTTGGAGCGATCCTTTAACTGTTAACGAGAAACTAGAAGAATTAGCACTCTCCGTTGAAT
>JAJZWH010000005.1 GCA_021846765.1 bacterium
TTTTACCATTATCCATAATGGCCACACGATTACATAATAGTTCCGCTTCATCCATATAATGTGTAGTCAGAATAACTGTTACGCCTTTAGACTGGACCAAGCGAGTCAACTCCCATAAATTACGTCTAGCTTGAGGATCAAGTCCGGTTGTTGGTTCATCCATAAAAAAAACTTTAGGGTTATGAACTAAAGCAGCAGCAATACTTAAACGTTGTTTCTGGCCTCCAGATAGTTGTTCGGCATAAGATCTTGCTTTAGCTCTAAGATCGACTTCATCTAATAACGCCAAAGGATCAACCTTTTCGCCATAAGCCGCAGCAAATAACTCAATTATCTCCTGAAGGTTTTGTTTGTCATGAAAAGCTGCTGTTTGCGGTTGAACGCCAATAATTTTCTTGATCTGGGTTGGATATTTAGCAACATCTATGCCATCAATAATTATTTTGCCACTATCGATCTCTCTAAGAGTTTCCATCATTTCTAAGGTTGTTGTTTTTCCGGCCCCGTTAGGACCAAGTATGCCAAAAACTTCACCTTTATCGACTTCAAAGGAAATCTTATCGACTGCCGGTTTTCCAGCATAAAATTTACTCAGATTAGATACTTTTAATATTGGACTGGGCATGGCAACAAGATACTATACAAGATAATTAAATATTAAACTACCGACTAAACTTAGCTAGTCGGTAGTTTATGTCTTACCTTAAATAATAACTTAATTATTATTTACGCTTAACTGTAAGAAAGCCGTTTCTAGGATTTTCGTTAACTTCACGGTCGCTTGGAAGATCCGTAGCTTCCGGCCTTTTATCCTTACTGAAATAGAAGATTGTTTGCTCTTTGCCACCACGAAGAGTAACCTTCTTTGAGTTTAAATAATATGTTACACCCTTTGAATTTGTATGCTGGTATGCCATTTTTTGATACCTCTCCCTTTAAATAAGTTATTGGTAAACTTACCATACTCTGTTACCTTTTTATTTGTCAACATTTTTATTTTAAATCCCCTTATTAAAAGATAAAAAGCGCAAAAGTGTTGCATAGCTTTTAGTGGTGTAATACACTAGCAGGGTAACCATAAACATTAAATGGGTGGAGATAAGAAACAACATGGACTTTACAAATCGTGGCTCGGTTGCTACACCGCAGCAACAGCCGATACAAAACCAAAATTCACAACCTGGCGGCAATTCTTCGCCAAACAATAAAAGAAGAAACCAACACAAGCAAGTTGGCTTAGCAAAATGGGGCACTTTTATTCTAGGAGTAATTGTTGTATTACTGCTTATATCGGTAGTATTAGCGGTTGGATTTTCACAACCAAAATCCCAAGCAAGCTATGTATACACCAACAAACTTCAGGCAGTATTTTTAAATACAGGTCAGGTATATTTCGGTAATATCCAAACTATTAATCCACAATATTTAGTGCTTACCAATATTTTTTATCTACAAACCAATTCGTCTGGATCTGCCAGCAAAACAAGCACATCGAACAACAATGTCTCATTAGTTAAACTTGGTTGCGAACTACATGCGCCATACGATCAAATGATCATTAATACAGCTCAGGTTACTTTCTGGGAAAATCTAAAAAGTACCGGTCAAGTAGCTAAAGCAGTAGCTCAATATCAGAAAGAATATCCACACGGTCAGGTTTGTAGCAATACAAGTAACTCTACTACTCCAACTAGTAGTAGCGTACAAAACGCACCTACCAGCACCACTAAACCCTAGCTAAAGCAAGCTAATAAAAATATAAATGCATTCTCGTTTTGATCTTCAAGAGAGTGCATTTATTATTTTTAAAGGTTATTATTAATTAAGTATTTAACTACAAACTGATTAATATATAGTCCAGCGGCAAGTACCAAGAAAAATACACTAGCCAATAGCGTCCAGCCTGCTAAATCAGGACTCCAGGTCGGTGAAATAAAATCAAACTCATAAAGAGCAGTAGGGATTTTAGGAATCTTAACACCGTGAGTAGTGATATAGTTCTCTACGCAAGGTACTCTAGTTCGGCCAGAGAAATAATTAGGATCTAAACTTTGGCAATAATCCTCCGCAGCAGTATACAAACCTTTATTGTCATTTAAAACTGCTTGTTCTTGAGCCTTAGCTAATCTCTGATAGGTGTATTCAAGTTGAATCGGTGGATAAACCGACCCGGTTCCAGTAGACAAATTAGTGTTCATATTAGCAATAACATAAGCTTGAAGATTATCTAAGGCCTGTTGAACGTTACCATTATTTTTATCGGCGCTATAAACAGCTTTTTTTAATTGCTCCATGTGAATATTGTTCTGTCTGAGTGCGACTATACAGACAACGCCAAAAATAACCCCAACGACAACAAAATAAAGAGGGTTAAGTCCTAAAAATTTATGCCAAAGATGTCCTAAACGACGTTTAAAATGAGCCATAAATATATTTTACCTTATCTATAGTTCATTCCCTCAGACATGCTAGACTAGAACATATGCATATTTACTTCTCTGGTATTGGAGGAGCCGGAATAGGTCCTTTAGCTGAAATCACCAAACAAGCTGGCTATAATGTATCTGGATCAGATAAACAAAACTCTAGTTATATAGCTGCGCTCAAAAAATCTGGCATAACCAACATTGTTCTAGACCAAAGCTATCCAACAATAGCCAAGATTCATCAACAACAACCAATAGATTGGATAGTCTACAGTTCGGCCTTAACGATCGAGCAGCCCGACGCCCAAGAACTTAAATTCGCCCAAGATCATCACATTAAAACCTCTAAACGCGACGAACTAATCAATCAAATAATCCAAGAAAAACAACTTCTTTTAATAGGTGTCGCTGGAACTCATGGTAAAACAACCACTACTGCTATGATCGTTTGGCTAGCTAAACAGCACAAAGTACCGATTAGTTATTTACTACCCGCCAAAACTAATTTCGGAGAGATGGGAAATTATCTTAAAAACAGTCAATTTTTAGTCATCGAAGCCGATGAATTTGACCACAATTTTCTCTACTACAATCCTTGGTTAAGTGTCATCACTGGAGTTAGTTGGGATCATCACGAAATATTTCCGACCAGGAAAAATTATCAGCAAGCATTTAATCAATTTATCCATCAAAGCCAACAAACTCTTATTTGGGACAAAGATGCCTCTTATCTGGGTTTTAAGGCTACTAATAATAAACTAGCAATCCAAAACACTAATAATCCTAGAATCAACTCTATTGTGCTGAAAGGACTATACAATCGCCTGGATGGCTGGATGGCTCTTCAGACAATGCTCAGAATCTGTGACGTTCCAATAAATCAATTAATTAACAGCCTAAATCATTTTCCAGGATTATCTAGAAGAATGGAACAAATCATTCCCAATCTATTTAGCGACTATGCCCATACTCCTGAAAAAATTCGAGGAGCGATGAGCGTTGCTTTAGAAATGGCCAAAGAATCTGATCAAAGTATTATTGTGGTTTATGAACCTTTAACAGATCGACGACAACATTACATGGTCAATGATTATCAAGACTGCTTTAAGGGAGCTGCGCAAGTTTACTGGTTGCCAAGTTATTTAGCTAGAGAAGACCCTAACCAACGAATTCTGCCTCCAGCAGAGCTGATCACCCACTTGAGTGACCCAACGATCGCTCAACCAGCCAACAAAGACGAGGGATTAAAAAGAACTATCGATGCTCATCTACATAAAGGAGATATGGTAGTTTGTATAGCCGGAGGAGGGGGAGGCAGCTTAGACGATTGGCTAAGAGAAAACTACTTTAGTTAAGGCTTTTGGTGTTGCAAATCAGTACCATAACTAATATCTGCAACGTTTATAAAAGTATCCTTATCACGGATAATTGCTTGGGGTGGCAATTGTTCGGATCGAGTACTTACGTTAGGCATACGCTTAACAGCTGTACCAATAGCTAAAAACTCAATTACCCCGTTGCCTATATTATAAATGTAGGTTTTGATTCCCAAAACATCATCAGCTCCAATTTCGGCAGCCTGTTGTTGAATTTTTTTAAGCGACTGTTCTCTAGCACCATATATTAACTCACTTAAAACTTTTATTTCACCTTTTATGAAATTACGAAAACCAGCTTTAATTCCTCCAACAAATCCTAGCGAATAAACTGAAGTACCTAATACTAGCTTTAGGGGCACATAGCCCATTTTGGTAACATTCCACATCTCTTCAGCAGTTAAGTCGCTAGTAATTACTCCGCCAACTAAATTAGCTGCGTTTTGAACTTGAGGATTAGAGTTATAAGAAGCCGTACCAATCATGACCATCTCCTGAACTGGACTAATACCAACTGGCAAAATAGTGGTCCTAATACCCACCACGCTATTAGCGTTTTTATTTTTAGCTTCATTAATTATCCGTTCTAGGGCCAAATTACGGGTTATATTAAAAATATTACTAAACTGAGTAACTTCTCCTTTGACCATTTCTTTTAAACTTCCCAATAAACCACGAGCAAGACCCAAGGAATAAGCCACGTTGCCAAATACAAAGTCTATAGGCATGTAATTAGCATCTATTTGACAAAACAATTCTTGTCCATCGCTTGATGAAGTAAAGCCGTTTTGATTTTGTTGATCTGAATTAATCGGTTTAATAGCTGATCCAACCGATAGAAATTCAACATTACCAGGATGAAAAATTAATTCTGAAGTTAATCCTGTAGCGGCTGGTGATCCACTCTGAACTAATTCCTGAGCAAAACGTTCAATACTTAAACGACGACCTTGTGCAATCATATTGGTTACCTGGGCGATCTCACCACCGACAGCCGTTCGGATATTCGAACCAACGCCCCCAATGAATCCCAGGGCAAAAACACTATTGCCAACCAATAAATTACCCGCTCGATAACCACATAAATTAACACAATACAACTCATTACCAGATAAACCACTAAATGCCGGTCCGTCATTAGCTAACTGAGCTGCATTTTCACCCGGTTGAACAGAAGGATCTGACGATTGATCAGTCGAGTTCGAGTTATTGTTAAATATTCCCATTTAATTTCTCCTTTTAAAAGTCAATTAACTTATCATTAATACCTAATCGATAATTGTAAATAAATAATTTGCTTTTGCCAATTTAAGCTTAAGAATTTTCAATATTGACACTGCCTTGACGTATTACTTCAACAGCATCATCTACTACCCTAATAATTGTGCTCGGTTGGCGGCCTGCAAGATCACCACCGTTAAAATAAGCATCAACCTTATTATCAAAGTAAGCTTTTGCTTGGCTGATTGTATTAGCTGGTGGCTGATTGGGTAAATTAGCGCTAGAGGTGATCATTGGACCAGTTAACTCTAATAAACCAAGGAGTTTTTGATCATTCGGAATCCTTAGAGCAATATCCGGACGACCCAATTTAAGATAGTCTAAGGCCTGATTAGCACAAGGAATAATAACGCTAACTGGACCCGGCCAAAATTGCTCGACTGAGACTAAATACTTTCTTTTAAAACCCAGCTCGACTAATTGTTCTATGCTCCTAGCTATTAAAGTACCTGGTTTATCTTCTCGATTTTTGAGCTTATACAACCTATCTACTGCTTGAGGGTCTTTGGCTCGTGCTACTAATCCATAAACAGTATCAGTAGCAATAACCACGACACTTCCTGGTCGATTAATGATTTGAGCCATCTTTAAAATGCTTTTCATTAGTTTTAAAAATTTACTTAATAATTAAGTTATTAAAACAAATTATTTGCTCTTAGAATAGGCATAAACAACTAATCCAGCAATTATAATGATAATAACTACAGTCACCACAATAGCTAGCGAAACACCTGATTGTTTTTGCTTGTTTAAACCATGGATGCTGTTGTTTGGGTTATCTTGAGATTGGCTATTAAATGTTTGGTTTTTATCTGAAGTCTTAGCAATAGGAGCCTTTACTCCATCAATCGAAGTTGGTAATTGATTTTCATTCTGCTCCATAGGCGGTGCTGGAGTAACTGGTATTTTTTGTTCATGGCTATTATCGTTATCGCTCATGGTTATTTTTTATTATATCAATAAACTAATTATTCAGGTATTTTAAGGTAAGTGTAGCTTACTGAGTGGATGGTAAATATTTGGGTCAACTAAAAATAAGGCTATGCCTACGGCCGCAATACAAACAATTGCCACCAAGGTCCAAAATAATGGATGGCTACCGGAGTTGTCTTGAGCCACTTTTGCATCTTGTTGATCATTTACCAACAACATACTATCTTCAGCCATTAGTACTTCATCACTTTCCTGAGCGACTATATCACTAATAGCTTCAGCTAATTGAGGATCGTCATACTCATCAGGCTGAGTTAATGGTTGGTCAGAGCTAGTTGAACTAGGTAAATTTTGCTCAATATTGTCTTCGGATTTTTCATCCTGATTATTATCCTGGTCTTGGATTATTGGTATATTGTCAGTATTTTTAGTGCTTGTTTCGACTTGTTCATCGATTGAAGCTAGGGATTTCTGATCCTTTTTTTTACTTTTTTTAGTTAATAAAGGGGCTGTGCTAGGACTATCGGCAAAAATATCGATTGGCTTAACTTGGCTTGACTGATCCTGTTGGTTTAATTCTTGGTCTACTTGTGGTCTATCTTGATCGTCAATATCTGATGCATTATCGATTGGGAAATCTGGAACCGAAGGGTCCATCATATTATCCACTTGCTTAATCAAATTTGGATCTTCTTGACTTAAATCATCTTCGGTTGAATCTATTTTTTTAGGCATACAAATTTGTGGTTATTTAAGATTTTTAATCTTAGTTGTTCCTCGCATCTCTCAACTAACTAAAGGAAAGAGATTTTAAAATTAATAAAATTGGATCTTTAAAACTGGCATTATTCCATTGACTAATGGATATAGTTAATGGTTGACGAGTAGTTAATGGACAAGCGCTACTAGCACAGCTATAAAAGCTAAAATAAATCAGCGGATTAATTTGGTTAATATTACTTGCTGGAATCTGTTGATCTTTTTGGTAGCCATAATTACCACTGACATATATACCATTTAGACCCCCGACTACAGTAGTAGAAGGATATTGAACAAAGCTAATATAGGTGTCCGCAGCTTGAACTGCAGTAGGTTTAGTATAAGCTAATTTTTGAGAATTCAAAACAGCTACAGAAGTAGCAGTAAATCCAGACGGCAAAAGATTAGGCTGTGATATGGTCAAAACAATTTGTCCAAGTTCAGTTTTCCCAGTATCGGCAATCAAATTCATCACTGGAGAAGTTACTAGTAGTGGAGCGCTACCGCTGTCAACCACATTCCAACTAGTTGGATAGCTAAAAGTTAAACCGTAGGCCACCGAAGTATGGCTAGATGAAGGTATAACCGGTAGATTTTGGGTAGATACCACTTTTTTGGGTTTTATGACTATCTTTTTGCTAGCAACAATCTTTTTAGGAGGAGTCTTATGACTACTGCTATACAGCCAAGCTCCTCCACCAATAATAACAACCACTATTAATATAACTACCCCGACCCACCACTTAGATTTTTTAACTTTTTTGGGCGGAATGTAATGATCAGGAGGCGATGGTTGTGAAAAATCATCTCGTGGCGAAGGTGGCAGATTGTTTATTTGTTGATTAGCGCGGAACCTGTTTGGATCCATAGTTTTATTTTAGCCCATTTTCAACCATAAACAATTCTTTATTCCTATTCTTAGGGAGCTAAACGATTAATATCCCGAGGAAATAAAATCGCTTCTTTAATATTAGCTAAACCAAGAGTTTTCTCGACTAATCTATCAATACCAAAACCGCAACCACCATGAGGTGGTAAACCGTGCTTGAAAGCTTCCAGATAAAATTTAAAACTCTGGTCTTGAGGATCAATGCCAGCATTTTTCATTTGCTCAATTAAGACGTCATAGTGATGTTCACGTTGAGGCACAGTTGCTAGTTCAAGTCCCCTAAATAGTAAATCGGCGCTAAGAGCATAATCATTATCTTTAGCCATATGATAAAACTTCATCTTAGGTTTAGGTAAATCGGTAGCGAAAACAGCTTCGCTTTGATCATGTTCTTTAGCATATTCACAGATAAAACGTTCCTCTTCTGGAGTTAAGTCAATTTCCTGACTCATGTCTATTTGATTTGCTTCCTGATAAAGTTTATGTATCTGTTGGATAGAATAACGTGGCAAATCTGGTTTGAGGATCAATGGCGGTGCCTTGAGGTCATTGAGTAGCTGTTCGTGTTCTTGCCATAGCTTTGTTAATACTTGGAAAAGCATAGTTTCGATCATTTGCAAAACTTGATCATGATTCTCAATAAAAGCCATCTCAATATCTAACATGGTAACCTCTGAAACATGTCGAGTAGTAGCGCTTGGTTCGGCACGAAAAGCCGGACCTATTTCAAATACTCGTTCAAAAACTCCGATCATGACTTGCTTATACAACTGTGGACTTTGAGCTAAACTTGCTGGTTTGCCAAAATAATCAAATCGAAACACTTCCGCACCGCCTTCGGCAGCATTGCCAACAATTTTGGGAGTTTGGATTTCGATAAAGTCTTGCTCGTACAAAAATTGACGAATTAGTCTTAATAATTCAGAACGGATTAAGAAAACTTTAGCTTCAGTAATATTTCTTAAACCAATAGCTCTATGTTCAAATAAAGTATCTAAATTATCTGGTTTATGGCTCAGTGGTTTATCGATTTCAATTGGTGGTTCGTAAACAACCGGAACAATAATTTCTAAATTAACATCATGGAGTTCAATTCCTCCAGGAGCTCGTTGTTCTTTGACCACCAAGCCCCTTAGAGATAAAACCGTACCTATTTGTAAACCTTTTAGTTTATCTACTTGTTCTTTATCTTTAATAACGGCCTGAACAATGCCCTTCCTGTCTCTTAAATTAATAAATGTTAATCCACCTAATAGGCGTTTTTTATGTAGCCACCCTTCAATAAATACCGACTGATTAATATGATCGTTTAACTGATTGCTCAATAATCTCATTTAATTCTCCTGGCTGATATTTTTAATAACTAGCTGATTGTCATTTTCTGCTAAATCTTTGAACTTAGTTGACTTCAAACTATCCCTACTAAACAAAAAACCCAAACTATCACTCAGGCTAATTGTGCCAATTAGCTCTTTGTCTTGATTAGTCACGGCTAATAAGCAGCAGCTATGCAAAGCGAAAGTTGTTAGGGCTTTTTCCATAGAATCATTGGCATTAATAAATATTATCGAATTATGGATAAAATCCCTAACTTTACCTTGAGTAGATAAGCCAACATCTTGTTTATTTAATACACCTATTAAGCGATGGCTAGATTTACTACTAGACACTAAAAAACAAATCTGAGTGGATCGATATAGCTCATCAAGCAGCTTCGGACCGATTAAATCATCACCGTTCAAGAGCAACAAATCGGCTAAAGGAATAGTGTGCTCTTTGACTTTAACTTTATTTATGATTAACATCCGCTCCAACCGCTGGATATCCTTAGGATCAATCCGATTATCTGATTGGGTTAATTGACGAGCCAATAAATACCTTAAATCATCGACTTCATAAATACCACTATGAGCAATCGGATAATAACCAGCCCTATCCTCAGCTTTTTTGACTATTGGATAAATTAAGTTTATTGCTTCAGAAACAATTGGAATCATGCTTAAGGCAAAAATCTTACTAAAATTGGACGGTGGCCTATTGGGTAGCCAAGAAAAAACTAACCATAGCCAAAGAATAACTAAAATAATTGCCAACCAAAATGGTGCAAACTGATTAAATAAAACAATCGATAAGGCGCTAAAAACAACTAATAAAAACCATAAAAATCCCCGCACTATAGCGCCGTGAGCAATTAAGGGATAAACCTTTTGTGCAAAATTATCTCCATTAATAGCTTTTCTTTTGAGTTCGTATTTGGGTATCGAAAAATATACATTACGTAATAAAATAACCCCCACAGTAACTATTAAACAGATAAGGCCTATTATAAAATTAACCATGACTAAATAAATCTTAACATTAATTATTAGACTAAGCAGAAAGTAAAAAGTTTAATTTTTATTAATCTTCTTGAAACTGGGTATAGTATTGTTTTCATTAAACTTACCTATCTAGCAGAGATAAAATAAGTAATTAGTTATAGCATGTAGCTATAAAATTTGAGCCTTGCTATACCAAATATCTAGATAAATTAACCAAAGCTTAAAAATTTCCACTCTAATAATTAATAATGTATAAACTGCTGCCAGCTAGGTCGCTGGACTTTAACTTCTACAGTCTGTTCCTGGTTATTATTGTTTTTAATTTTAATCGACATGTTTGTTTTTCCTTTACTAAATTTAGTGGATTCCTTTCTTTAATCCTTAATTATTTGGTTGGTTGAAGTTTTTGTCTCTTTTTTTAAGAGTTACCAAATTGTATATAAAGCTGAAGTCCTTTGTCAAGGAGTTAATTTGTGTACTCAAAGAGTTAATTCTAATCAACCAGTCTAACTCCTTAAGGACCAGTATTTAAAGTATCCAAAAACCATCTCGAACAATTAATTTATATTTTAATGCTGTTAGCTTTTTCTGTTAAGCCAAAGAAATATATAGCCAATTCTGGTTGCTGTAACGACGAACACTAGACAAGATGCCTTCGGTTTCAACTTGATTGCGTAAAGCATGACGAATTTTACTAGAAGAAACGCTTGGCGCATAACTATCTATAATATGCTTAGCTTTCGGTTGAATGGGTAATTGATCGATAAGCTTTAATATCCGTGATTCATCTCCTTCTCTTATACCTACCACCAATTCGCTACCCAACAATAGGTTATTAATCTGTGGCCATTTAGCCATACTATCCAAACTATCCGAACCGACTAAAAAGACTAACTGATCATGCTTAAATCGAGCCTGCAATTTAGGCAAAGTCTTATTCACATTAAAACTAATTTCAGGGCTTTCAATAATACTTAATTTAGCATGTGGCAAAATTGCCCGTTTAATCATAGCTACTCGATGACCAAAATGAGCAACATCTTGCTTATTACATCGGTGTCTTTCTGGCATTAAATAAACAAGGTCAAGTTTAGCTTCTCTTAAGGCCTGAAGAGCAAAACTAATATGGCCTAAATGGACTGGATTAAAAGTACCACTATAAATACCGATTCTCTTGCTCATACCTCGATCGGTCCACCTTCGCAACACTTAGTAGGCATTTTACATTGGAGACATAGATAGTGACCATGCATTGGTTGCAATGGATAAAAACCGCAGTTATCACAGATTAAATAAGGGCTGGGCTTAGCGGGCTTAGCGCTAGGTTGTTTTATAGCCAAAGGCGGTTTATTCATAACTTCTATTATTGTACTAGCAAAACAATCAAGCAAGGCTTAAAAAACTAACACGTAACTATGGCGTCGCAGCCTTCGTGCTGACATTTATCTATTAATATATGGGGTGGACGCTCATTAACGTGCCCATTAGAACAAATAAAAACAAGTGATCCGTATTCGTCTTCATCTTCATCTTCACCAACTACGTTGCCCATCAAATTAGTCATCGGGCAAGAGCTAGATTTGGCAGTTTTAATTGCTAGCTTAAGCTCATTATTAGCTATGGCTATTAAACCCTGGTCCATTGCTAATCTAGCTTCAATTAAATGATTGGCCGCTATCCGACCAAATACCCTAGGATCTATCGAATGATCATCTAAAGCCATTGCAAGCGTATATCGTTCAGACAGTTGATTAAGTCTTTGAGTTGCTTCAAGGGTAGTTTTAAGACTACCTGCTTCAGCGATTAGTTGTTGGATAATCTTTAAGGAAACTCCGAGATATTTATCTTGCTGGAGTAAACATTTATCTCTATAGCTTAAATAGTCTTCTCTTGGTTTATCTAAGCCGAAGAACTTATTATTACAAACATCATCATAAAGCTTAACTAAATCAATAACCCCATTAGGGATTAAAAAATTAGGGATTAATAAAGGTTTATCGATAATTTCGGCTGGACTTAATCCGCTAATATCCAATCCCGCCAACTGATTATAGATAGCTTCAACAGCTGATTGATCATGCAAGTTGCCTTGGCTGTCTTTGCCGGCCACAAAAGCCGACTCAATAGCAACACCCTGACCATCCTTAGAGGTAACCTGGATTGCACAACTCATTGTTTCGGTAAAGAAACCACAGTCAGCTAAATTCTCAGCTCGAGAAAAAACCACTACCGAATAATCTTCCAGGGTATTACGCCGAGCTAATTCTTCTATGCGAAAGGCATTCCTAGCCTCAGCCTCCGTTCTGGCTCTCATGATCGGATGATGCTTAGTCTGCGCTAAACTATTAGCTTGAATCGTTAAATAACCCTGACCGTGTTGACTTAAACTACCATCCAAACCAATATCTAGATGGACCTTCGGCAGAACAAATCCAGCCTTAATAGTCCGCTCGATCACGTCTGTGGTCACATTAGTTTGAACTAATTGATAAGCCAAGGGATCACCTAAAGCCGCTTGTTTAATACCGTCATATAAAGAATTAAAAGGCTGATTAATATTTAAATTTACAGTTTCATTCATCGCTAGCGAACCAGCTAGCCAAGCTACCTTAGATCGAATAGCAGATTCTGCCTCTAATTCATTAGCTACTAAAGTAGCTGGTCGAATCTCCCTCTCTAGTAACCTTTCCCTCATTTAAAAAATCCCTCGCTCGAAATTGTCTATCGAGAAAGGGAAAGATGTTGCGATTATCTTTATTGACTCTTGCTCGAGAGACGTCTAATTTTACCGTGTCTGGCTTACTAGCATTTTTTCTCTAGCTTACAGTTGCGGCACAGCTCAGGATTCTCACCTGATTCCGGTTTAAACTAACATTTTAAAAACTTAACTTATACCTACTTGAATTAGTATACCACCAACTACTTATCTTTCGGACAGATTCCTAAGTCTATAGGATTCAGATGATGCTTATGCTATTATTAGTTCACCATGAACGATGAAAGCAATAATACCGATGAACCACAACAACCCCAAACAATAGCTCCTCAAAATAAATCTTTTAATCCAACTCCCAACTCAACAGATCAACAAACAGTAATTAGCCCAAATATAAATCAACAGCCGCCACTGCCATCAACTGAAGTCTTAGATTCTGCTCCAAAAACTAAACACCCTATGCGAGTTATCCTAACAATCCTGGCTATTGTTATAATACTTGTCTTAGTAGCAATAGGCTCATATCTACTAGGCTATCAACAGAGCAATAATATAACTAAAGTTAATAGTAAACCGATAAATCCTCATATCTATCAAGGGCCATCACAACAAGGTCCCTACGCAGGTTGGTTAACTTTTGTTGACGCAAAACGTGTATACGAAATTAACTATCCATCTTCTTGGATAAGAACCAATCAATCAAGTAGTGGCTTAGGAACTGGAGTTACCGTAGATAAGACAGGCGTTAATTTTGCTCCAAGCCTAAACTCAAATAGTTTAGTCAACGAATGGTCTTATTATGGCAGTCTTGCTAGTGTCTTTAAACAACAGACTGGTTTTCAAGGTTCACCAACAGCCATCAATTCTTACCCTGGACTATATTACCAAGCGATTTATTCTAATAGTGGCTCAACCTCAACAACAGATTATTACGGGGTATACCATAGTGGTGTAACGGTAGTTTTCACAATACAAATAAGTCAAGCTGGTGCTAACGGTGGAACACCCTTCAATAATTCCGCGGAAATTCCAACATTCCAAAAAATAATAAATTCTATTAACTTTTCTGTACCAGCTTCAGCCTCTAGCTCTATCTATTTTCCAATCAATAGCTCAACCAAATTCCTAAAAATAACCCAATTAGGAATTGAATTACCAGAAACAAGTAGTCTAACAGGTATGTATTATTTGTGGGACAACAATACCAATTCTGCCGTGCTTTTCGTACCGTCGCTTGATCGCTTAGCCGCTCAGAAATACCCAAATAGCTGTAAACCAGGACCAGTTACTAAACTAGGTACATCTTCCGATTTATCCATAGGTAGTATTTCTAAAGGATTTGCTGGTCCTGATTATCAGATGGACATTAGAAAAATAAATAACAATTACTATGATCTAGCGAGCCCTGGTAGCGGCTGCAATGGCAACAATAACCACCCTTCAGTAGAGAATCTATATAACTCACTGGGTACGAGTTTAGTAAAGTCATTTGCCGAAAGTAAAACCTACTAACACTTATTGCCAATCCAAAAACCTAAAGACAGTCAAAGACTAAGGCAATACATTTAAACTAAAGTTAGTCTTTGCTTCAAACTACATATTTAAGTAAATAATACCGAACATTTAACTAGTTTCTTATTTGTTGTAATCTCGAAGAAAAGCTCTGATAAGCACCGACTATTCCTAAAACTTTTAAAGCTTCAACTAGGATAACTAGATTATCTATATCCTGGGTCAGGGGCTCAGCTAACTGCTCTACTTCTCTAAAAGCATGTTCGACTTTATCCACTAACCATTTTTCCTGATTTGGGGTAACCTCATTAGACAATATAGAGTTGGTTGGTTTGCTTGATAAAACATCTAAGGAACGAGCCGAATGGTCTCGTTTTTTTAAATGTCCCCTTTTAATTAAACTATTAATGTGCAAAGAAACCGTGGCTACTGAAGAATAATTTAATCCTCGCATGATCTCACGATAACTTGGGCTATATCCCTTTTCCTTAATAAATTGATCGATGAATATTAATAGTTCACGTTGCTTTTTAGTCGGCCTAATGGAATTATTGCTACTAGTGTTAGCCATGCTATAGATCTTTATTGTGCTGTTGATCATCAATCTGACCAATTAATTCACTAGGGCCAAAACTTGGACGACTTAATTGTCGTAAATCAAATAAATCTTGACGGTCTAGTCTGTCTAAACTATCAATTCGTTCGCTTGTTAGATGGGGAGGACGAATTACGTCACAGTCAGCAACCTTATCCCATGGTTGTCTTTGTTCGTATACCTTTCTGGTAGATATATATGCCCCAAGCGCACAGCCAAGCACTATAAGACTATCCCTAGCTAAAGATCCGAGGTTTTTAACTAATTCCCTGGTTGTCTTAACTGTTGGCTCTCTTGAAAATTGTTCAGGATTATATGGCATTGCTTCTCTTAACTTTAGCTTTTGCTTTATTATTAACAATCGGTATAGACATAGTCAAGCCGGCTAAGCCCCACCATAAATAGCTTAAAGTGTCATCTGTCCAAGCCAGAGATACCAAATTAACTAAAGTAATGCCAATCAGGGAGACCAACAAGGCAAGAGCGAAAGGAGAAGACCTACGCAACCAAAGCTGATAACCCAAGAAAACATTAATTAGAATAAACAAAACCATACCTAACCAACCTGTTTCTTCGCCAATTTCTAAAAAGTAATTTTCAGGTATTCTAGCTGGTCGATAGTGATTATAGAAACTAGCTGGTCCAGAGACACCAGGCCCTGCCCCCAAAGGACGATGACTTAAATATTTAATCCCAGCTATAATGGCCAATAGGTGAGCTTGATCCGAACTAATTGGAGAGGCAGAATTTGTTTGAGTGTGAAAAATAACGTTTTGAAACTCAGTTGAATGACGCAAGCTATAGCCAGCAAATACCAGACCAATTAAAATTATTCCTCCACCAATAATTAACGGCCATTTATATTTTATTAGCCATTTAATTCTTATTAAGCTTAATCCAGCAGCAAGGCAAGCTAAAACTGCTCCAATCCAGGCCGCTCGAGAATAGCTGCCATACAAAACAACAAATGAAGCAATTAATAAAAGTATCTTTGCCCAAGTCCAACTCTTAGGATATTTAACTAACAACACTGCCAGCACGCTAATCGGTAAAATTAAATACGCGCCCAGTGGATTTGCGCCCCGAAGAGTCGATAAAATCCGAACATATTTGGAATTATTATTAATCGTCTGAAAGGGCATTATAGTTTTAGCCGAGTAACCAAAATGAACTAAAAAATTAGCTGGCAAAACACTCATTTGTAATAAACCGAAACCAACGACAATGACTGCCGGAATTAGAACTATCTTATACCAAATACTATTTAATTTTTTAGAATAAAGAGCAGCTACCCAACAAATAATAAAAAAGGCTAGAAAACGTAAATCATCAAGCATGCCATAAGCTAGTGCTTTAGCACTAACACTACGGTTTAAATGAGCAGCTAAAGCCATGATTAGCTCTAAAATAACGTAACCACCAATTACCCAAGAAAGTTTATTTTTAACTATTTGTTTAGCCATTTGATGGTCAGTTATTAGCAGCCAAATAACTCCTAAGCCAATAATAAACACTAGGTCTTCTATCCATAACCGAAAAGCAGTATAGTGTCCAAAATTAGCTCCTGCCCAAACAGTTAAGATAGCAAAAAAAGGCAAAAGCACCATACTGACACCAGCGATCAAAACAATAATAGCTATAAGTCTAGTTTTAACCAATGAGGCTTTCATAGTGTTACAATCAGTATAAGCTGGCCATAAATAAAAGGCGAACTTTTTTAAAAGCCAATTTATTGTTTTTTAAAGCTTTTTAATCAAGCCAGTAGCTTAGAATTTATATTAGCTATGCAGAATAACACCTCATTAACTTACAATGTTAGTTTAATTATAGGGGATTTCTTAGCCCTAGTAGGCGCTTTTTCAGTTGCCTATATTCTAAGAGTGTCTATCGACCACCAGCGCATTGCTACGCCAATTAAGGCAGTTACCTATTTGGATACATTTTTAATTCTTTTGCCTTTTTTCATCTTATTATTTGCCTTAATTGGTTTATACAACAAAGAAATATACAACCATCGAGTCAAAGAACTTGGTCGCATTATGATTGGCACTTTTGTAGGTATTCTGTTTATTATTAGTTATGGTTATGTGGCCAATGTAGCTATTTTTCCCGACCGACTAGTTATTGTTTACGGTTACATACTAGCATTATTGTTTATTCTGTTATTTAGAAACACCGCCTGGTGGGCTAGAAGAATATTTTTTCGTTACGATAAAGGTATTAATAATGTCTTAATTGTTGGTGATACTAAACTAACTCAAGAATTAATTGATCTACTCAGTCCTTCTAGGCTTAGCGGCTATCGAGTAATAGGCGTGGTCGGTGGAGTTAGGCATGCTCTAAAAGAATCAGCCAACTATGCACTGTTTAGCGACTTTAACCAAGCAATTAATAAAATCGGTACAAGACTACATACGATTATTCAAACCGAGCTTTATTCAGACCAAGCCAAAAACAGCCAAGTCCTAACTTATGCACAACAACACCATATATCTTATAGATTTGTCCCAGTTAACAGCGAGCTGTTTGTTGGCAATTTAGAAGTTGAAGTTTTTAAAGGTCTGCCAGTTATCGACGTTCACCAAACTGCTTTGGTTGGCTGGGGCAGAATAGTTAAACGCACTATGGACTTAATTTTGGGAGGCTTTTTTTTACTTATCGCTGCACCATTTATGTTAATTATTGCTCTGGCCGAATTACTAAGCGGCAATACTTCAATCTTTTTTAAACAAACTAGACTAACTCGTTATGATCAAGAATTTACTGTTTATAAATTTCGTACTCAATATAAAGAACTCGATGGAACAACTCCTGAACAGGCCTTTGCTAAGCTTGGTAAAAGCGAACTGGCCAGAACTTATCGAGCTAATGGTGATTATTTAAAAGACGATCCACGAATTACCCCTTTAGGAAAATTCTTAAGATGGTCTTCCCTTGATGAACTGCCTCAATTAATTAATGTAGTTAAGGGAGATATTAGTTTAGTTGGACCAAGAGCTTTAATCCCTCAAGAACTAGCTCTATATACCAAGCGCTACGCAATATTAAGTGTTCGTTCGGGTTTAACTGGCCTGGCTCAAGTTTCCGGAAGACGTAATATATCTTTTGATGAACGCCGTCAACTAGATCTTTATTATGTCCAAAATTGGAGCCTTTGGGAAGATCTCATAATTCTAGTAAAAACTTTTTGGGTAGTTATCAGGCACAAAGGAGCAATCTAGCACAATGACAAATAATAAATTAAAAGTAGCCATTGTTTGCGATTGGTTAATCAATATGGGTGGAGCAGAAAGAGTAGTATACGAACTTCATCGACTATATCCCGATGCACCGATTTATACGTCTCAATATAACTTTGATCCTAAAGCTTGGTATGGTTGGAGCTGGATAGATCAAGCGGACATTAGAACTACTTGGCTACAAAAACTACCTAAAGGTTTAAAGAAATTCCTTCCGGTATTAAGAGCGATAACTTTTCCTAGACTCAATTTAAGTGAATACGACTTAGTGTTATCTTCTTCAGGCGCTGAAGCCAAATCTATTAGAACCGGTAAAAATACTCTGCACATCAACTACTGCCACTCACCAACCCATTATTATTGGCTAAGATATGAGGAATACTTAAAACATCCAGGCTTTCCTAAGGGCACTAATTGGCTTGCTCGGTTTGCTCTAAAACTACTAGTGGCTCCACTCAGGCGCTGGGATCGTCAAGCTGCTAAAAGACCAGACATTATGATTGCTAACTCAACCCATACTCAAGAAATGATAAAAAAATACTATCGTCGTGATTCAATCGTTATTTTTCCGCCGGTTGATGTCAATAGATTTAAAATTAAAGGCAATCCGCCAACTAGACATGGCTTGGTGGCCGCTGGACGACAAACCCCATATAAACGCCTAGATCTAGCAGTTAGGGCCTGTACTGAGCTAAAACTACCGCTTGTAGTTATTGGTAATGGCCCAGAGCATAAAAAATTAGAAAAAATAGCTGGACGAAACGTTACTTTTCTAACTAATGTCAGTGAAGAAGATATGGCTCAACATTTTCAATCATCCCTAGCTTTAATCTTCCCTACTAATAAAGAAGATTTTGGAGTTACCCCAATTGAAGCAATGGCAGCCGGGACGCCAGTAATTGCTTATGCTAAAGGTGGCCCAGTGGACTATGTTATACCCAACAAAACCGGTATTTTCTTTGACCGATTAACCACTGCTAGCCTAATAAAAGCTATTCAATCGTTTAATCCTAATCGTTTTAACCCAAGTGAAATTGCTCAATTTGCTGATAATTTTTCCAATGTTAAATTTAGACAAAACATTAAACAATTAATAGAAGACAGTCTAGCGGAGTTTAAATCATAAGTTTATGTGTGGCATCGTTGGATATATTGGTCATAAGCAAGCCAGCGACATTGTATTAAACGGATTAGAAGCTCTAGAGTATAGAGGCTATGATTCGGCCGGCCTAGTTTTTTTCGATCAACAAAATAGACCAGAGCTAATAAAACAGACCGGTAGAGTTAAAAATTTACTCCCCTTGCTTGATCAAGTTAATCGAGCAAACCAGCTAGCCATTGGCCACACTAGATGGGCAACACATGGATTACCGACTAGCAATAACGCTCATCCCCATACTAACAATGACCAAACAATATTTGTCGTCCATAACGGTATCATTGAAAATTACCTCCAACTAAAAAGTCTACTAACCAACCAGGGCTATACCTTTAATAGCGAAACAGATAGTGAAGTAATTCCCATGCTCATAGATTATTACTATAAAAAGCTGAAGAATTTTGATAATGGCCTAAGAGCTGCCCTAGCTGATCTAAAAGGTACCTATGCCCTAGCAATTATTAACAGCCAACAACCAGATACTATCTACGCCACTAGATTATCCAGCCCTTTAGTCATTGGCGTAGGCCAAGACGAACACTATTTAGCTTCTGATCCAAATGCTATTTTAGAACATACTAAAAAAGTCATCTTTTTAGAAGATTACGATTTAGCAATAATTAGCAAAAATAAGATTGAAATTAATAACTTAAGCAAAAAACGTCGAAGAAAAATAAAAAGCGAATTACTAGATTATGACCAAGAGAAATCTGAGCTAGGTAACTATCCGAACTTTATGCTTAAAGAAATATTCCAAGCACCGACAACTATCAAAGAGGCCTGTGTTGGCCGACTTCTAGCCGACCAAGGATTAGTCAAACTAGGCGGATTAGAAATGGTTAATTCCCAACTAAATTATATTGACCGAATTGTTATTGTAGGCTGTGGCACATCTTATTATGCCGGTTTAGTAGGAGAATACTTAATCGAAGAGTTAGCTAACATACCAGTAGAAGTACAGTTAGCTAGTGAATTCAAATATCGCAAGGAGCCATTTTCTCGATCAACAGTCATTCTAGCTATCTCTCAATCTGGCGAGACAGCTGATACTATGGCAGCATTAGAAAAAGTTGATGGTTATGGTTGTTTAAAACTGGGCCTGGTTAATGCTGTTGGCAGTAGTATTGCCCGAATGACTGACGCCGGTGTTTATTGTCATGCCGGGCCAGAAAAAGCCGTAGCTTCAACCAAAGCCTTTATCTCTCAAGTAACCATCCTGATATTAATTGCCCTCTACCTATCTAAGGGTAATAATCAAGATTATCAGGCACTAATTAACGAAATAGTTAATTTACCGACTAAAGCTCAAGCAGTTTTAGACCAAGCAGCTAACATCAAAAAAGTAGCCTTAAAATATAAAGATTATGCCAATTTTTTATATATTGGTCGAGGTTATAACTATCCTTGCGCTCTAGAAGGTGCTCTGAAATTAAAAGAAATTACCTACATTCACGCCGAAGGTTATGCAGCTGGAGAAATTAAACACGGGCCACTAGCCCTAATCGATAAATCATTTCCCACCCTAGCTATTGCTGTTAATTCTTCACCCTTACTAAATAAAACTATCAGTAACATTGAGGAAATAAAAACCCGCGGCGGTCCAATTATTGCTCTAGCCACTATGGGTAACAAAAAACTGGCCAGAATAGTTGATGATGTTATCTATCTACCAGATGCTCTCGGTCCAACACAGGCTATTCTTAGCGCCATCTGCTTGCAGTTATTTGCTTATTATATTGCCGAGGCTAAAGGTTTAAATATTGATCAACCAAGGAATCTAGCCAAATCGGTAACTGTCGAATAATGCAGCCAAAATTAGTGGTTATAGGTGGCGGCAGTGGTAGCTTTACTCTCCTCCAAGAATTAAAACATTGGGCTGCTAATAACTAATAATATATCTGCGGTAGTTAATATGAGTGACGATGGTGGCTCGTCCGGTGAACTAAGAGACGAACTAGGAGTTTTACCGCCAGGCGATATTCGCCAATGTCTAGTTGCACTAAGTAATTATCCAAAGTCTAGGGACTTATTTAGTTACCGCTTTAATGAAGGTAAACTGGATGGTCATCCAGTTGGTAACATTATTCTCTCGGCCCTAGAACTTCAATATGGTAGTTTTACTCAAGCGGTCAAAATAGTCGCCGAATTCTTACAAATAAGCGGGCAAGTAATCCCTGTATCAACTAGAAAACATCAACTTTGTATGCTTGATGGTAAACAAATTATTATAGGTGAATCTAAAATTACAAATCATCGTCTAAAGAATAAAAGTGCAACTATTTATTTACAGCCACAAGTAAAAAATAAACCCGGAAGCCCGCGAGGCTATATTAGCAGCTGATTTAGTTGTTATTGCTCCAGGTAATTTATATGGCTCGCTTTTACCAACCTTAGCCGTCGATGGCATGAAACAAGCCTTAAATGAAACAAAGGCTAAACTAATCATGGTCGCTAACTTAATCAATAAGCCTGAACAAACTATGGGTTGGCACGTCGCCGATTACCTTAACCAAATAGAGCGCTATATAGGCCCAAACACCATCGATGTAGTACTCTACAACAACGAACTTCCTAAAAAAGATTTACTTAAAAAATATGCTCAAGATAAGGAGTTACCTCCTAAAATAGAGCCATTAGGTTTTAGTAAAGTACCCACAAAAGTCGTAGGGGCTAAATTAATTGCCTCTCGTCCCTATAAACAAGATTCTCACGATAAGGCTATTAAACGAACACCCATTAGGCATGATGCTATAGAAGTTACTAAACAGTTAAAAAAGATACTTCTAGAACAGACCAAATAAGCTTAAAAAACAGCGCCTCAGTAAAAGAGTGGTCTTTTAATCCCCTCCCGACTGAACGTACACGCCGTTAATAACAATAGGCTATATTATTCCGACAATCAGTTATCTAGCTTTTGTGGATGGTAACAAGCGTACAGCAATGTTAGCCAGTTTAATCCTTCTCCAGATTAATGGTGCTGCCCTTAAAATAAGGAGTAGTGAAATATAAGATTTAGCGTAGTTTACTGACATAGAATAGTTTTAACACTGAACATAATGGCCAGCCAAAGTCTTTTCCAAAGTGAAAATGAGCATGAAATGAATGCTTAAGTAGAAACACTTTGTATCAAATTAATTTGTTAATGTAGCGATAGTTTACACTACCAGCCCATAAATTGTCACGGGCTTTAATAAATACTAAAGGTATTACTCCATAGGCATCTCCTTGGCTTCTTTTTCGTCAATCTGCTTCATCAATTGGTACTTGACTTTTCTCATGGACACGGCAAACTCAGTATCACTCATAGCTTCCTCAACAGTATCCATATGGGCGAAAGTAATGCCCGGCTTTAAGTACTGCTGGGCATTTTGGAGGGACTTTAATTTCCTGTAGGGTGTCATATAATCCTGGAGACTATAGACTTTACGTTCTTTGCCTTTATGGTCAGTTATGGTGGTAGCAAAACCGCAGGGACGATGGTAATTAAGGTAGATGTTGAACCAGCTTTGATACCATGTGTTAATAAGTTCGGCATAGGTTTTAGGTATATGGTTGTAGCCCAACTACGTTCATAGTAGTTCTCCTTGTGACCTTAGTTAATCTGTTAAAGAAAGAGGAGAAAAGGAAAAGAGGAGAAAGTAAGGAGATTCATTGAATGCCTTCCTCTGCCGGGTATACAATTGGCTTGTGTGTTATTTGCGTACTAAAACACGCAACCTGAGATAGATTGACACACCCTAAACGGAGGAGACCAGACGCTAGAACAGTGGGATATGAGTGAAAGCTCTACCCAAACTTCGTCACGCAGGATCTCCTCTTTTTAGTGTAAACTTTCGCCTACACACATATCTAAGATACAAACTTCGTTGCATACGGCCAGCCAATTGACTTAATTCTTGATACGTTTTAAAATATTTTTATGAGCAATAGAACTGCTTACGAATACTGCGATGATTGCCCTATTGGTGAAACCTTGCGCATCTTTGATCGTATGCTTAGAGATCGG
>JAJZWH010000063.1 GCA_021846765.1 bacterium
CACCTTTCATAGGGTCTTTACCAAAAATTTTCTTAACCTTTTCCTGAACAGCTGGCATTCTAGTCATTCCTCCAACCAGAACAACAGCATTGATTTCATTGGCTTTTAGTCCTGCATCCTTTAGGGCTTTCTGACATGGTTCTTCGTTATTATCAATTAATTCATCTACTAAGCTTTCAAGTTTTGATCTATTTAGTTTATGCTCAAAATGTTTTGGTCCTTCTGCATCAGCAGTCAAAAATGGTAAATTAACATCTACCTCCTGAGCAGTAGATAATTCTATTTTAGCCTTTTCTGCTTCGTCTCTTAAACGCTGCATTGCTGCTTTATCGTCAGAAATATCTATACCGCTTTCTTTCTTAAATTCATCAACAAAATAATTAACCAAAACTCGATCAAAATCAGCACCACCTAAATGAGTATCACCATTGGTACTTTTAACCTCAAAAACACCATCACCTAACTCAAGAATAGAAACGTCAAAGGTTCCTCCTCCTAGATCATAGACAGCTATTTTCTCGTCAGCTTTGCCTTCTTTATCTAAACCATAAGCGAGCGCTGCTGCAGTAGGCTCATTAATAATTCTTTTTACTTCCAATCCAGCAATCTTGCCTGCATCCTTAGTAGCTTGTCTTTGGCTATCATCAAAATAAGCTGGTACGGTAATGACCGCTTCAGTAACCTTATCTCCTAAGAAAGATTCAGCATCGGCTTTTAGCTTAGAAAGAATCATCGCACTTATTTCCTCGGGACTATATTCTTTGTCGGCCATAACTACTTTAACGCCATTGCCGCTTTTCTTAATTTCATAACCCATTAGTTTCAGATCACGCTGAACTTCTGGATCATTAAAATTACGTCCTATAAGTCGTTTTACTTCATAAATAGTATTGCGTGAATTGGTTACTTGCTGACGTCGAGCTACTTGACCAACTAATCTTTCACCGTTCTTGTTGACCGCTACAACTGAAGGAGTAGTACGATTACCTTCGCTATTTGCGATAATTTCTGGCTTGCCTGCCTGCATTACAGCCATCGCCGAATTAGTTGTTCCTAGATCGATTCCAATAATTTTTGCCATAATATTTGCCCTTTCTTTTAGCAACTATTAGATATGAGTGCTAACAATACTCTTATATTAAAAAATTGGCACTCAATAGTCAAGAGTGCCAGGTAATTTTAATTCTCTAGCTTAACATTAACCATCGCATGCCGAATAACATCATCGCCTAACATATATCCTGACTGCAGTTCTTCGCTAACTATTTCTCGATTGCCGTTTAAACTATCGTCCATATGTACAGCCTCATGAAATCTAGGGTCAAAAAGCTGCCCAACGCTAGGTATTTTTTTAATTCCTAATTTGTCAAAGCTTCGCTCAAACTGTTTTAAGACCGCCTGAATACCTTTAACGTAATCATGGTCTTTGAGATCGTCGGGGACATGTTTAAGAGATCTCTCAAGACTATCAATTGCTGGTAACAATTCTCTAACAGCACTGGACAGGCTAAGGGTTCGAGCATTAGCTAAGTTGGTTTCATATTGACGTCTAAGATTAATTGAGTCTGCTCTTTCTCGTTGCAAAGCTTCTGTTAATTCAGTTATTTGTTGATCTCGATTATTGAAAATATGGTCGTTTTGATCATGATTATTTGTTGATTTAACCGATTTCTTTTTATCAGTCATAAAGTACCTCCTCTAATTCTTGTCCCGCTCTTCTTACTAAATGCATAACATCCTTGTATTGTTGTCTTGTTGGCCCAAGAACACCTATATAGCTATGATCACTAAAAGAACTTCTAAAACGACTAATTATTAAACTAGCGCCAGCGCTACGCCCAATCGGGTTTTCCCCTCCAATATAAACATTTAATGGTTGATTGGGAGCTGTTTCTTTAAGCCAAGGCTCTAAATTGTCTAACAATTGAGCTACCTGGCGAACTTGTTGACTACTAACAAATTCTGGTTGACCAAATAAATTGCTTAATCCACTAATGTATAGTTGGTTACCTATGGTAGCTAAACCTAGATTATGAGTTAATTCTACAAGGGTATCTACAGCATTGCGAATTATTCTTTCAGGGATTCCACCATCCTGAACTCGCAAGGCTAGAGCCCTATCGCTTCGACGTTCAGACTGTTCAATAGGCTGATTATCGTTCAAATCGTTAACATAATAACGATATCCTTTATCAGTTGGAATTCTACCAGCACTAGTATGGGGTTGGGTTATATAACCCAATCTTTCTAGATCAGCCATTTCTGAACGAATAGTAGCCGACGATACATTAAAAGCTTTAGCTAATAAATTAGACCCTACTGGACTAGCAACTTCTGCATATTGCTCAACTATCGCTTTTAGTATCTGACTTTGACGTTCTGTCATTGAATTCATCCTATTAAAAATACTAGTCATAGGATAACCTCTTAGCACTCAATAGTCAAGAGTGCCAGAATTATCGTTCACGTGGTTATTTTTTATGCTTTATTTAATAAGTAGTCGCTAGTTTGTTTATATAATTGCTCAGTTAGTTGCCTTAGCTTTGAATAATTTTGGTTGACTGGTCGATTGTGGGCTAAATCATTAATTAGACTAACCGCTGTAGTTAAATGATCGTTGATAATAATATTAGCTTGTTCACGTTCCATGGCACATTGATAAATGATTAAACTAGTTTTGAGACGATTAATTAAATTTTCTCTTGTCATCTGTCCTCTATTTAATAATCTTTTTAGCCATTCATTGAAATTAGGCGGAAAAACAAAAATACCCAAAGCATCAGGTTTAATCCTCATAATATTATTAAATCCGCCAATTTCTACTTCATCTATAGCAATACATCCAGATCGATAAGCTTTTTTTAATTCTCTTAAACTAATTCCCGATACCTGTTGGTTGTGTATAATTTCGGCCTCTAGGAACTGGCCATTTCTCAAATCACTTAAAAAATCTTCTTCACTTCTAAACCAATAAGTTACTCCATTCTTTTCTCTTTGGCCATTATTTATCCTCGGCTCTCTGGTAGTATCGGAAACTATGTAGTTATAATCACCAAGTTGGAGCAATTGGGTAATGATCGTATTTCTGCCAACTCCCGATGGACCAGCCAATAAAACTAACTTCATGTCTGAAATTATAGCTAAAGCTTTTGGAGAGATTTTGTAATTAGCTAGAGTGTGTTCGAATTCTCTTCTATGCACTAGATTGTTCATTGGATTTATATTACAAATCTATTGATAACTAATCAATAAGTTGTATATCTGTATTTAGTAAACATAAGTATTATTACATTATGGCAAAAAAGACAGATAACTGATCATGAAAACAAAACCAATCAATGAAACATAAGATCATAATTAATCCACCAGATAGTGTCCAAGAGATAAAATCTCCACGAACAAGTAATTCACCTAATCGATCCAACAGAACAAACGGCTTTAACCCAAGCATAAATAATCAGTCTCAAAAGATATCTAACGATGACTCAGAATCAATAGCTGATCAGTCTTTTTTTACCATCACAAAGAAAGCTTCTGATGGAATATCCACCCTACCAAATCTCTTCATTCTTTGTTTACCTTTTTTTTGTTTTTCTAAAACCTTCCGTTTTCTGGTTACGTCACCACCATAAAGACCAACAGTAACGTCTTTACGATAAGCGCTAATATCTTCTCTAGCAATAATCTTGCCATTGATTGCCGCTTGTAGTGCAACTTTAAAATTCTGACGAGGAATTATATTTTTGAGTTTAGTAAGGGTCACTCTGCCTAAACTTAATGCCTCACTTCGATGAACAATAACAGATAAAGCATCTACTCTTTCGTTAGCAACTAAAAAATCTAGTCTAACTAAATCTTCAGCTCGATAATCTGCCAGCTCATAATTAAAAGAGCCATATCCGCTGGTAATACTTTTTAATTGATCATAAAAATCGGTTAATAAATTAGCCAATGGAGCTTCAAAACTAATCAAAGCCTGATCTTCTACATAACTTAAATTAGTTTGTTTGCCCCTTTTTTGAGCAACTAATTGGAGTATTGGACCAATGTATATCTTAGGTAAAACCAGCTCACCTTTAACCCAAGGTTCTCTAATTTCTTGAACATTGGTTGGGTCAGGTAGTTCAGCTGCGCTTTTTATATCTAATTTCTGATTATTACTAAGAGTTATATGATAATCAGTTGATGGATTAGTGACTACTAGATCGAGTCCATATTCCCGTTCCAGTCTCTCCCTAACAATATCTAAGTGCAATAGTCCCAAAAAGCCAATACGGATACCAAATCCTAACACGGGTGAATTTTCTAGAGTATATTGTAAAGCTGAGTCACTTAAAGATAGCTTAGCTATAGCATCCTTGAGTCCAGCATAATCTTCATTGCTTTCAGGGAAAAAACCAGCGTAAACAAAAGGTAAAACTTCTTTGTAGCCAGGTAAAGGTTGCTGTGCTGGGTTAGAGACAATGGTAATAGTATCGCCAACATGAGCTTCTCGAGATGTTTTTAAGTTAGTAACAATGTAGCCTATTTCGCCAGCAATTAGAGTGCTTTCTGGTGCCATATTAGGCGTTAACGCTCCTACCTCTAAAGCTATACCATCTGCTTTAGAGGCCATCATGTGGATGGCATCGTTCTTTTTTATTTGACCATCAACTATTCTTACATAAAGAATGACTCCCCGATAATCATCGAAATAACTATC
>JAJZWH010000064.1 GCA_021846765.1 bacterium
AAGTCTTATTTAGTTAATTTTTAATATTAAACTATGAATCAAGTAAATAGTTCGGGTAATTTAGAAAATCAATGGCAATTCTCTGAATCGTTACATTCCATTGACAGCCTATCTAATGAAAAAGTTAATAAAAACAATTTGTTGCATAAAATTGGTAGTATTGCCTTGGCCGGTGCGGCTGTTTTAGGCTTATTAGCCTATTCAACAAACGATCTAGAACATCGGGATGTAGCTTTGGTTGCTGAGGTAGTTGTTTCAGATGTCAATACGGCTGTTAATGAAATTATTGGAGCTCATCCTGGGAGTAATAATATCAATATTAACAATTTTATATCTAGATTTAGATTAAATAATGGATTATTTAAAAATAGTGATTTAGGTTGGTATGCTTCAGTTTGGCCAAGTTCAATGGCCTTAGAAGCTTTATATACCACTGCTTTGTTAGACAATAAACAAACTTATTACGCTGATTTTAATAATAGTTTTAAAGCCATAAATCAAAATTATTGGAATAATGTAGTCGCCGATCATTCAGGATACGATCAAGGAATAGCAGCATTTCATTCGTCTAATAATCCACCCCTTATAGACGATAATCTTTGGATGGGGCTGATTAATATGGGAGCTTATCACAAAACAAAAAATCCTCAAGATATACAACGAGCTAAAAGTATATTTAATTTAGCAACTAGTCAATGGGATCATAAAAAAGGCGGCGTCTATTGGATGGTACAACTAGAGTCGGCCGATAATCATATTCGGGCTGTTGTTTCTAATGCTAGCTTAGTCAGTCTAGGAGTTGAGTTATATCTTGATAGTCATCAAATATATTATTTGAATAAAAGCGAACAAATATATAATTGGTTGAATAAAGTTTTACTTGACCCAGTTAATGGACTTTATAATGATCATATAACTAAATTTGGTTACGTAGATCCAATCAAGTATACCTATGTTCAAGGAATAATGATTGGAGCGATGTTATCTTTAAATAAAGTTAATCCAACGCAGTATTCGCTGAATAAGCCAATTGAATTAGCCGAGAAAGCAATGAACTATTTTACTTGGCATAAAAGTTATGGAGATCCGGCTTTTGATGCTATTTGGTCACAAAATCTCCTGCGTTTAGCAAGTCAGTATAATGATCCTAGTTTTACTAAAAAAGCAAAACAATCTGTTGCTATGGCCATTCAAGCCTCTCCTAAAAGTCCAAGAGGTTTATTATATGCAGCTGGTGATTTAGAACTTCAAGATCTAAGCCATCTACCTTTTGCTAAATATAGCCGCCTATTTCGTTAATTTATTTCTTAAGAGGAAGAAACCTGCCACTGTGCAATTTATAATTACTATAATTGTTAAATTTCTGACTTAATAGTTTTTCTTCAAATCGACTTTTGAAATTAAAGAATACGATTAATAAAATATATATAATCAATGACGATACGGTTGGTCTAATTAGGACTATGCCCAGTCCAGCTAAGATAATTGAACTATAGATTGGGTGCCTGATGTATTTATATAATCCTTGGGTCTTCAGAGTCGAATGGTTTTTAGGAACTGGTGTGGCTGTTAGCGATGGTCCTAGTTGGTGACTGGATAAACCAGCACTTATAACCCCGACTAATAATAACACTAAACCAAAGCTATCCAACAGAGTGCTGGATTTTAGTAGTGGGTAATAGCTAGGCATAAAGACTAGGCTAACAATCAACACAATTTGAATTAATACTAATAAAAAACCAATTGTTTTTACATTAGATTTATTGTCTTTAGTTACCATCTTTAATTAAAGTATATAACAATGACGTTTAGTTATCTGACTTATTCCATGCGATATCAGTATAATTAACAGACGTTAAATAACTAAAGATAAGGAATAAATACGAATGGAAGATTATCAGCATGTTCATAATTTTCATTATGATGAACAGCAAAGACGAAAAATACAAAATCCAGAACAAATATTACAAGATATCGGTATTAGAGAAGGAATGTCTTTCGTTGATTTAGGGTGTAATGATGGATTTTTCACTATTCCTGCTGCCAAAATTATAGGCAATACAGGTAGAGTATATGGACTGGATATTAATCAACAGGCAATTGATTCATTAAAAAATAAATTACAAAGCATTAACTATAAAAATTATCAGCTTAAATGTGCCAAAGCTGAAGAAATGGTGTTTAATGACGGTATAGCTGATATTGTTTTCTTAGGTACAGTACTACACGATTTTATGGATCCATTAAAAGTTCTTAGCAACGCCAAAAAATTACTTAAAAATAAAGGTATTTTAGTTAATCTAGATTGGCAGAAAAAAGACACAAAACTAGGACCACCTTTAGAAATAAGGTTTTCTGCTAAATATGCTGCTAATTTAATTGAACAAGCGGATTTTAAGATCAAGTCTACGGCAAATTTATCAAAACTTTATTATTTAATAATAGCCGAATAATTTATCTAATAAACGTATTTTTTAAGTTAATTGAAAATCTATCAAAGCGGCAGTTCCTACAAAGCCAATCCCTACACTAGTAAAAAATAATCTGTAAGTTCTTGGTCTTAGTTGTTTATCAATTTGGGTCTGAGCTAAAGCTAGAAAAGCACTTGCGGCTGATGTATTGCCATGTTTTGTTACTGTGTTAATTTGTTTATCTTTTGGTACTTGTAATTCTTTGCCTAGGGCATCAGATATTCTTAAATTACTTTGATGAGGAATAAAGTAGTCAACTTCTTGCCAATTTATGCCGTATCTTGGGTTGTAGATATCCGCTTTCTTAGCTACCGAAATTGCTGTTTTGCACATAATTTCAATAGCCGCTTTTTTAACCGCTGGACCATTCATGTGTATTTTTCCTCTTGGGTCCGAAAACCCATTAGGTACTTCTCTAATACCTCCTGCAGGTATACTCATGCTTGCTGGATCAGACCTAACCATTGAAGAAAATACGGGTTGATGACTATCTGGTTTATTTTCTACTACCACTGCTCCGGCTCCATCGCCAAATAATATTGCTGTTGACCGATCATTAAAATTGGTTCTATTAGATAGGGTTTCAGCACCTATGGCAAGAGCAGCTTGGTTAGGATTGTTTTGTACTTTCATAACAGCTAACTCTAGACTGGCTATTCCTCCAGCACATGCACCACTTATATCAAGAGCTGTACAATCTTCCTCAGGTGCATTAATAGCTTTATGAACAAGACTGGCCGTACTTGGAGATGGGTAATCAGGTGTTATAGTTCCTAAGTAAATAGCACTCAATTTTTGTATACCAATACCTGATTGGGCTAGAGCCATTTTAGCGGCGACAATCGCTAAATCTGAAGTAAATACGTTATTTCCAGCAAAAAATCTTTTTTCAATGCCAGTATGTTCTCTGATCCACTCATCGTTAGAGAACATATTCTCTCTTTCAATGAGTGCGTTATTGCTCATCTCATTGTCTGGTAGAGCCATGCCGACACCACTAATGACTGGATTTATATTATGATATTTAGTCATTATATTTTAAGTGTAGTTAAATATTAGTTATAATTCCACTAAATATTTAAGATATAATAAAGTCAATAAAGCTATGCATAAAATAAAAACTGGTCTTAGTAGTGGTATTGCGCTAGAGTTGCGAGAGCAATATGGTTATAATGAAATACCCGAGAAAAAACAAAGTAAATTTAGTATTTGGCTTAAACAATTATGGGGTCCTCTTCCTTGGCTTCTTGAATTAGTAGCCATTTTAAGCTTTTATTCTGGTGATCGAGTAGAAGGACTGATAATATTGGCACTTTTACTAGTTAATAGTGTTATTAGTTTGGTTCAACGTTCTAAAACCGATAATGCTTTGGATCAATTACGGAATTCTTTACAAATTAATTCTAGAGTCTTAAGAGATGATCAATGGAAAATTATTCCTACTAAAGAACTAGTTCCAGGTGATATTGTTAGATTAAGAGCAGGCGATATTATATCGGCTGATATGGAGTTAATAGAAGGCAGTATAAGTGTCGACCAATCAAGTATAACCGGTGAATCTCTACCGGTGGATTTAAGTAACAAAGGTGAATTATTTTCTGGGAGTATATTGGTTCGAGGTGAAGCGACAGCTGAAGTTAAAGCAATTGGTCTTAAAACTAAATATGGGACTACAGCACAATTACTAGAAACTTCACATCCTCCAACTCACATGGAGAAAATTATCTTTACGATTATTAAATATCAATTTGCATTTAATATTTTCTTAATTATTGCAATTAGTATCTATATATTATCAACTAATGGTAGTTTTTCTGACATTATTCCATTAATTATTGTCTTATTAATTACCTCTGTTCCGATTGCTTTTCCCACTATGTTTACTGTTTCGCAAACATTTGGTGCTTCTCAATTGGCTCATATTAACAACAATAATGGAGTATTAGTTCGTCGGCTGGCAGCTGTCCAAGACTGTGCCACTATGAATGTTTTATGTACTGATAAAACCGGAACTCTGACCCAAAATATTTTATCCATCAGTAAAATTATAAGCTATGCTGGTTGTACGGAAACTGAAGTTGTAGAATTGGCAGCCGCTTGTTCCAATATGTCTGATCAAGATCCAATCGATAAAGCAATTCTTGATTATGCCAAAAATAATAACTATAAAATATATAAACCAATCAACTTTATACC
>JAJZWH010000006.1 GCA_021846765.1 bacterium
TTGATTATTATCACTTGCACTAGTGTATTGATTAGCAATTTTTTGAGCGTCCATTTGTGATCGTTTCTGAGCTCTTACAGCCTGAGAACGAGGTACTTTTAAGCTACTGCCCAATTGATTATCTTTAGCAGACGGAAGCTTATTTTTAGATCGATATTGTCTGTTTCGATCATTGTTATTTTGTTGTGTCATTGTATATTATTTATTCCTTTCTAATGGGTTTTAATAATTAATTGTTGTTGTTCATGAATATTTTTATTGGCAGAAATAATCTCTCCAATTTGCTTAAAATCATCAATTAAAGTCTGCCGCATTGATCCGTTATATAATGCTGCAGCTGGATGGTACAAAGGCAATAGCATAATTTTAAGCTTCTTGCCTTGGGATTTAAGTATAAGTTGTCTTAATTTGCCATGTTCTTGGCTAATCTTAATAGTTGGCAAAAAACAACTGGCTGGATGACGTCCTAGAGTAATTACTAGTTGTGGTTGGATAATTGTTAATTCCTGATATAAATATGGCATAAAAGCTTGTTTTTCCTCAAAGGTCGGATCTCTATTTTCAGGTGGACGATACTTAACTATATTAGTAATGTAGATGTCTTGTCTGAATAAATTAACACTTGCCAATAATTCATCTAAAAACTTACCTGCTGCTCCTACAAAAGGAATACCGGTTTGGTCTTCTTGCTTGCCTGGAGCTTCACCTATGAATACTAATTTAGCGTCTGCCTTACCATAACCAAAAACTAATTGACTAGCCTGAGCAGCCAATGCAGGACAAATTTTGTCTAGTACAATCTGTTGTTTAAGACGTTCTAATTGAGCGTTTTTATCTATTAATAAGTCCATGAAAAATATTACCTAGCAATCTCAAACCAAACTTTAAAAAATAAACAAAAAATATCAAGGTCAATAAATAATACCAAAGATTACCCTTGTCGATACTCAAGCTAAAAAAAAGATAACTTAAACCAAAGAAAACAATAACCAATATTAACTCTTTAAGCTTGGACATTTGTCTATTGTTGGTTGGACGTTGAGACATCTACTCAATCTATACTTTCTTATCTTTAGCTTCGCGTTTAGCAGCTTTGATAGACAACTGTAAACGACCCCGATCATCAATAGCCACTAATTTGACCGTAACTTTATCACCCTCTTTGAGTAAATCACTAGGTTTGTTAACTCTTTCTTCACTCATTTCTGAAACATGTACTAAACCATCTTTACCAGGTAATATTTGAACAAAAACCCCAAAATCCATAACACTGACGACTGGGACGTCTCGATATATTCTACCTACCTCGGGTTCGGCAGTAATGCTTTGTATCCACTGTTTAGCCGCACTAATACTTGATAAATCAGGGCTAGAAATCCTAATCGTCCCATCGTCATCAATATCTATGTCAGCTCCAGTTTCTGATGTAATTTTCTGAATAGTTTCGCCACCCTTACCAATAACTTCACGAATTTTATCAGGATTAATTTGTATAGATTCAACTCTAGGGGCAAACTCGCTTAATTGATCTCGTGGTGCCGACAAAACGCTAAGCATGTGCTCAAGGATAAAGGCACGACCTTCTTTAGCCTGGACTAAAGCCTGCTTAAGAGTATCAACCGCTAAACCATGAACTTTCATATCCATCTGTAAAGCTGTTATCCCTTTTTTCGTACCAGTCACCTTAAAATCCATGTCTCCTGCAAAATCTTCGGCATCAGCAATATCACTTAAGATATAGGCCTTATCCTTGTCAAGCATTAACCCCATAGCTATACCACTAACTGGTGCTTTTAGGGGAACTCCAGCATCCATCAAAGCTAAACAGCTTGAACAAGTAGCAGCCATAGAAGTTGATCCATTTTGACTCATTATTTCTGTTACTGATCGAATGGCATAAGGAAAAATTGTTTCATCTGGCAAAACAGGTATTAAGGCTCTTTCAGCTAAATAGCTATGACCTATTTCTCTTCTGCCTGGACTACCCAACCGTCTGACTTCTCCGACCGTCCAACCTGGTGCGTTGTAATGATGCATATATCTTTTCTCGCCATTAGTCTCCATAGTGTCAATCATCTGGGAATAACTTAAAGGAGCTAGGGTAACAATATTCATCGCTTGAGTTATACCTCTAGTAAATAAACTAGAGCCATGGGCTCTGGGCAAAAATCCGACCTCACTACTAAGTGGACGTATTTCAGTTAATTTACGACCGTCTGGTCTTTCTTGGTCTTGAATAATGCCTTGCCTAACATCTTTATGTACCGACAAGGTAAAAGCATCATCATAATCCTGTTTATGCTCTTCATAATCAACTAACTTATCTGTCAATTCTTGGTGCATAGAGTCTCTTAAGGACTGCAGCATTTGATTGCGTTCTGGATATGGCGCTCTTAAATTAGATCCTAATTTACCTTCGACCCACTTATCTACTGTTTTCTGAATATTATCATCAGGTAAATCCAAAACAAATTGTTGTTTTTCTGGCTTAACCTTACTAATTAAATTATTTTGTAGAGCGATTGCCGGTTGCATGGCACTGTGCGCAAAACTTATAGCCTCAGCTATCTGATCTTCACTAACTTCGTTAGCTCCAGCCTCTACCATCATGACTCCGTCTTGAGTCCCGGCTACAACTAAATCTAAACCACCTTGTGCTTGATCTTGAGCATCTAGAAAAGCCGAGTATTTACCTTGCTGATTGATGCCTATGCGTAATCCGGCTACCGGACCATCAAATGGCGCACCGCTTAACATAAACGCAGCACTTAGTGCTATCATAGCGATCATATCTGGCCGAAAAGTAGGATCCATTGATAAAACGGTTGCTATACCTTGAACTTCATGGCGATATCCCTTAGGCCATAATGGTCTAATTGGTCTATCAATTAATCTTCCAATTAGGATAGCTTCATCGCTTGGTCTACCTTCCCTTTTAATGTACCTCGACCCGCTAATTTTGCCTGCTGCATAAAATTTTTCTTCATAATCTATGCTTAGCGGAAAATAATCAAATCCTTCTACTGAACGATCACTAATCATTACCGTTCCTAAGACTACTGTATCACCGTATCTAGCGACAACCGATGCGCTCGATCTAAAACCGACCCGATTAACCTCCAAACTTAAACGTCGACCACAAAAATCAGTTTCGACAGATATAATTTTCTTACCGTATGGATTGATAGTTTCTCCCAATTTATTCCTTTCTATTGTCTATTATTAGACCTTAGGATTTGAGGCAAAGTGCAAATATATTAACCTTCTTGTGCTTAATTTATCCTGCATTTGGTAATATATCTGTGTCTTTACCCCAGAACCTAAAATAGTATTTTTTAATGTGCACAAGCTTTTCGTCTCGATTAACTCAAGAAGAATAAGTTTAAGCACATGTTAGCTATCGTCTAATACCTAGCTTCTTTATCGTTTCTAAATACAAATTACTATCCTTGTTAGCAATATAACGCAGCAAACGACGTCGACGTCCTACCATCTGCAGCAAACCGCGCCTAGCCATATAGTCATGCTTATTTAACTTTAAGTGTTCAGTAAGCTCTTTAATGCGTTCGGTCAAAATAGCTACTTGAGCACTTGAGCTGCCTGTATCTTTTTTATGTATCTGCCCAATCTTAATCGATTGAGCCTTTTTCTCACTTGTAATCATTTATAGACTAATATAGCAAATAACAACCTTTTTGGCAATAATCCAAGCATAATCTATCTTATTTAGGTAGTTCTTTTAATAGAAAATCAGCAATATTGTGTTCATTAAGTTGTTCTAAAGTTATTGCTTGACTTATTGAACACAAACCTATACTAGTCCTTCTTAATTCCTGAGTATACCCAACTCTATTAATACTTTTAGCCATATCTACCACTAAAGAACGAATATAGGTACCGCTTGATACGTCACTTTTAAATCTAACTAAAGGATATGCATATTTAATTAACTGATTATTGTTAATAAATATACTCCTAGGCCGTAACTTAACTGGTTGATTGTCCCTGGCTAAGCGATAAGCTCTTACCCCATTAACTTTGATGGCCGAATATATCGGAGGGGTTTGCCAAATCTGTCCTTCGAATGACTTCAAAACTTCAACGATTTGATCTTTGCTAGGAATATTTTGAATGGGCGGAATACTTTCTATTTGCCCCTCGCTATCTCCCGTTGTGCTTTGACTATCCAAGACCATATCAACATCATAGGATTTATTTTGTTTTAATAACAAATCTGCTTGGGTAGTATATTGTTTGCCAACCATAATAATCAATAAACCGCTAGCAAAAGGATCAAGCGTACCGCTATGGCCAACTTTAATCTTTTTAGGAGAGTTACCAGTAGCATGAGCAACAATTAACCTAACTTTTTTAACCACAGCGAAACTAGTTATTAACTTAGGTTTATCTATTAATAAAAAGCCTTCCATTAAGCTTTTATCTTAGCATTTAATTCTGAGGAGGAGCAGGAGGTAGAAAATCTGGAGGCACGATTGGTGGCGGAACCTGAGGCGGCGAATTTTCGGATTCTGTCGATGATTGTTCTTGGTCATTATCATGCAATTCAAAAGCATCTGGATTAAATTCAGTCGGATTAGCTTCTTGTTGATCGTTTAAATCAATATTTATTGCATTTAAAGCTTCCGTTGGTTGTGGTTCTGGTGGTGGTCCAACTTTTAAAGCATCCTGTATTTTATCTCTTAAATCGTCTACTTTTAAATTGTCTATATGAGGACTGTCGACTGCATGCTCTAATTCATCTAGGGTCTGATTTTTAGCTATGTCTAAGTTTGCTTTTGATGGTTGAGGTTCTTGATAAACCTGAGGGTTGGGCTGAGGTGGATTAATTGACGGTTGGGTTAAATCTTGTTGATCTCTATTATCTGTGCCCAATGGCTGACGATTTAACAATTGATCAGTTTCTACTGTTGGTAAATTCAATCCTGATTCGTCTTCGAGTAAACTAGCATTTAAATTACCACTTAGCGTTGGGGGTTCGCTAATAATATGCTCATTTGATTTGATGCCACTTTTATTATCTTCAGTTATTGGACTAGAGCCGGCATTATCATGATCATCCTCAGCTACTTTTTGATCCAACACTGGTGATGGTTGATTATTCGATTCAACTACTGGTTGATTCGGAATCGGGGGCCTATCGAGATCTTTATCTTTATCCTGATGACTTATTTCCAAGATACCATTATCGTTCTTAGCTACAGGCGTTTCTTGAGTTTTATCTTGATCTGTTTTTGAAGGCAAATCATTCAATTCTTGTTGTTGATTATTCTGGACTTCTTTTTGCGATTGACCAGCTTCTTCTAATTTATTAGCTACTAATTGTTGATTTGCTCCAGCTTTCATTAATGCCGCAGCGGCACTCATGGTTTGAGGAGTAGTCTTAGTGTTACTAAATCGATTAGTTTCAGCAACAATACCAGTTAATAGTGACGTAGCGATCTGAGGATCAAGTTGCGATATGTCTAGAGCCTGGCCTAACTCATAAATTAATTCACATAAACTACTGACTGCAGGGTCGTGCCAATTAATCGCCCCTATACCACCATCGGCAGTTGTATTAATAGTAATAACTGTAGCATCGTGTAATATCCGACCATGGGCAACAATAGCATTATCTAAATCTTCTTGTTTGGTCACTCCTAAAGCAATAATCGCATCTACATTAAAGTCGCCTTGACTAAATTCTAAATCATCGGAACTCAAACTAGTCCTATAGGGCGTAATAAAAATCTTAACTACCCGATCTTCTACTTTGTATCTTAATTTATCTGCCTTACTCTTATCCAGCGCGATAATAAAATCTCTCAAACTATCGGTATTTTTTTCAATAGTAACTTCTGGTTGGAGGAATTCCAAGGCGTTAGGAATATCTCCACTAAAAACAGCAGTCGCATGCTTACCTAGTTTATTCAACCATAATGTTAATCCCAAGCAAGCTGTTAACTGGTCTACGCTAGGATTACTACTAACTGTAACTAAAATGTTAGTCGCGCCTTGGATCTTCTGACTAACCTGAGATTGAATATTATCCATATTTTTGAGTATTTATTTTTAAACTGTAACTTAATTTAAATACTAGCATAATTCATCCTTAATGTCGATATACATTTGCCAAGACAATATATCTTCTTGTATAGTATTAATCCGTAATTAATCTAACTTAAAAAGAGTAATCAATGCCAATCATTAAATCAGCCAAGAAGAGAGTTAAAGTAGCCAACAAAGCCGCTATACGGAATTCTAAAACTAAGCGAAACCTAAAGACAGCTTTAAAAGCACTTGCCGCTAAACCCAATAGCCAAAATCACGCTAGCGCTCAAGGTAAAATCGATAGAGCCCTCAAAAAAGGTCTAATTCATAAGAATAAGGCTGCCAGATTAAAAAAGAAAGCTGCCGCTCAAGCTAAGCACAATAATGTCAAACTAACATCCAAGAAAAAACCTAGCAAAACTGCTCCTAAGACTACTAAGACGATAGCCAAGAAAACACCAACTAAAAAAACTAAAAGCTAAGCAAAAAGTATAATAAAGCATCATCTATATTGATTGCTTGACGTTTACTTTTATCGTCTATATCTAATAAACGGTGAATAATTTGGCGTAATTCACTAAAACTAATAGTTTGAGCCATGTTTTTTGTCTCGCTAATTGTTTTAGGATTTGCCCCCAAATCACTAGCTATATTACTAATTGATTTAGTGCTAGCTGTTTTGATGGTCGCCAAGAGATGTAGCTGCCAGGCTAACAAACCAATTATCTTAGAGCTGTCCTCTCCGTTAGTACGCAGCTCTTGATATAAATAGTTAACTCGTTTGTGGTTATGGCTAAACGCAAATTTAACTAAATCGAAAATAGTGCTTTTGGGCTGAGCAATCACTAACAAGTCAATCGATACTTGATCTATGTGCGAATTATATATGATCAATTTATTTAACTCTTGATAGCAAAGCAATTGGTTCAAGCCAATTCTACCTATTAAATATTCTGCATCACTTCTACTAATGGTTCCTTGTTTAGATTTTACATATTCCATTATCCAATTAATCAAAGCAGGAAAAGAGAGTTGATTTAATTGTTTAAAATTAGTTGAAGCTTGGAGTTTTTTATAAAGTTTCGAACGTCCATCCAATTTTGGTTCTACTATAATCAATTCGTTATTATTTAAGTTGACTAACAATTCATCTAGACAATCTATGAATTGATTGTTTTGAGCTATATCATACAAGATCAATAATCGAGTATCAGAAAAAAGAGATGCTGAACTAATCTTAGATATAATTTCTGAACAATCAATATCCGAGACGTTAATACGTTCAATGCCCCATTGGCTATGCTCTAGATTAAATTGTTCAACTCTATCACTGATATATTGTTCAATTAAAAAACTATTATTTCCTACCAGGGTAGTTGCGCTCATTGTTAATAATTATAGAACATTGGTTTAAATAATTATTTTTGACGAACAATCTTTTGACAATATCGACAATAATGAGTGCCTCGTCCTGCTAATTTAATTTTAATTATTGGCTTTCCGCAGCGAAGACAAGGCATCCCTTGACGTCCATATACATTTGCAAAATCTAAATAACTTCCTTTTTGGCCTTGGGCGTTAACATAATTCCGGTCTGTCGATCCACCTTTTTCAAGACTAAGCATTAACACCGACCGCAATGACTCAAATATTTGTTTAATGTTAGTATCAGTTAACTGATTAACTCTAGTATTCGGATTAACTCGAGCCATCCAAAGCGTTTCATCAGCATAAATATTACCAATTCCAGCAACAATACTTTGATCAATTAAAACGGGTTTTATATAGCTCTTAGGTCTGATCAACAATCTTTCTTTAAGTTTTTGCCAAGTAAAATCTTTGGCTAGGGGCTCTGGCCCTAGCTTGTTCATAAAAGGAATTTGGTCAATCTGATCTATGGGATAAAGTTTTATCCAACCAAATTTTCGCTGATCGTTAAAATACAGCTTACTATGATCATTAAATGTTAGATAAACTCTGGTTGATTTATCTGGTAATTGACCAATTAGAGAATCGTTTGGATGTCCTGCGCCAAAATGACTATCTAGAGAATCAAATACTAATTGACCAGTCATTTTTAAGTGAGTCATTAGAATATGTTGATTGTTCAATTTTATTAATAAAACTTTAGCTCTTCGTTGAACGTCTATGACCTTACTGCCGATCAGAAATTGATCTATTTCCATTTGGGAATTAACAAAACTAGTAGGATTAATTAAATTTACTTTACTAATAGTCTTGCCCACTATTAAACTTTTCAAACCAATCCTAATAGTTTCTACTTCTGGTAATTCAGGCATTATATAGTGTAGTATACTAGCTTATATTTATGGATTCTCTATATGACATTTTAGCCAATAAAGATTTTGCTCTTCCCGATGAAGTCAAACTAATTAAAAGCTATGTGGCTAAAAAATATAAACAAGATGTAAATGTTGCCTTTAACCATAATGAAATAATCATATCCAGTAGAAGCGCTGGATTAATTAGTAACTTACGTTTAAATAGTCCGGAACTAATCCAAACAGTTAATACTGATAAAAAAATCAGATTTATTATCGGCTAAAGATTAAGACTGCTAATCATGTTGCTATAACCAGGCACTTGATTAACAAACAATTGTTCGGTTAGCTCTAAATTACCATCAAAGGTATGTGGAATTCCTCCACAGCTAGTTGACCAAAATCTTTCAATTTGTTGGCCGTTACGATCATAAGTAAAAATAAAACGATCACCTGTTGGGCAAAAACCACTCGCTTGAGATAATCTTGGATTGGTCTGTCCTTGGTTAAAATTTGCATATTCTAATGAACGCAAAAACACATGAAATGATGCCTCGGTCATGGGATAGGTTTTTTCCTTTACCAAATGATCATTATAACCTTGAAAAATCTTAAAAGTCGTCTGAGAATTAGAAACTACCACTAAAACCTGATTGTGCAAGGATACAGCATTAACCGGTCCATCGACCAACATGGCTACCTGAACTGTTGGATTGTTGGCATAAGCAGCCATCGGTTTTTGCTGTTTTATAGTTACAGGGGTGTGATTCAAGATTATAATCAATAAAATAGCAATCAAGACTACTATTAGCCCAATACCTAATAAAAAACGCCAATTCCTATTCCCGTACATAAAATATATATTAACATAACCTGTATTTTAATGCAAGTTCCTATATCCGTTCATGTCCTATTGGACTGCCTATTTGTTAGTTAATTGTAGCTTAACCAACGCGGACTCTCAAGGAAGACATTAGTTTTAAACTGTTGAAAACCTTCCATACTATGCCACAAAACATTCATTCCCTCGGATGACAATTTCAATCTAGATAATACATTAAAGTAGAAGTTAGCTTAAAACCGATTTTGTTAGATCGCCCTAAAAATAACCCCGATATTATGATAAACTTAAATTAAATATCTAAAGGGACTAACCAATGAATCAGAAAACTAAACGTAATCTATTTATATCGCTTGGAATAATTCTAGTTGTAGTTATATTGTTTATTATATTAATACTGACTTCACCAAAGACTTCTAAACAAAGCACTCAATCGACAAATTCTTCAGGTACCAAGCCCGCTCCAGCAGCTATAGTTAACGACGTTACCAATGTACCGGAAACGACTCTAAACGCTGTAGGAATAGGCACAGCCAACAACAAGCCTATACCCATTAAGGCTCCAAACTTACTAGCCAACAACAAACCAGAAGTTTTATATGAAGGAGCAGAATTTTGTCCTTACTGTGCTACTGAAAGATGGGCAATGGCCGTTGCTTTATCTAAATTTGGTACATTTACCAATTTACAAGAAACCCATTCTTCTACGACAGATGTTTATCCCAACACCCAAACCCTATCTTTTTATAAGTCTACTTATACCAGTAACTATATTACCTTTACGCCTATTGAAATCGAAACCAACATATCTAACGGTAATGGAGGCTATACTACACTACAAACGCCCACTAAAACAGAAAATAACATTATCAACAAATACGATGCTACCCCTTACCTACCCTCCCAAGATGCTGGAGCAATACCTTTTATAGATTTCGGCGGCAAATATCTGATTGCCGGAGCAACCTATAATCCCCAAGTTCTACAGGGAAAATCTCATTCTCAAATTGCTTCTGCACTAGCGGATTCTAAAAGTCCTATTGCTCAAGGAGCTGATGGTGCGGCCAATATAATTATTGCAACCATTTGCAAAATCACTAATAATCAGCCGTCAACAGCCTGCACTCCTTTAATTAAAGAGATTGAAAAAAATATATAACCTAATATGGGTCTGAATAAAAACTTAAAAACAATTTCCTACTTAGGGGTCATTTTTAGTCTACTTGGCTTAGCCGATAGTATCTACTTAACAATTGCCCACTACACCGCACCTACAATTCTAGCTTGCCCTGAATCTAAGTTTATTAATTGCGCAAAAGTTACTACATCCCAGTATGCTAATGTTCACGGCATTCCTATTGTTTTCTTGGGATTAATATTCTTTGTAGTAATGATTGGTTTACAATCACCTATGGCCTGGAAGAGTAGCTTGCGATTCATTAGAATTGGCAGATTAGTTTTTTCATCTATAGGTTTAGTTAGCGTTTTCGGTTTAGTTTATATAGAACTAGACAAACTACAAGCTATTTGTCTGTATTGTACCGGTGTACACGTTTTGACATTTATTTTATTTATTATTACTCTTATAGGTTCAGTTTTTCTAGATAACAATACCCACAGCATAAATGCTAAAACTACTAAAAATTAATTTAAGTATTAGGGTATAACATACCATAATTAGCGTATAATTAAGAACAATATTACTTAAATAGAGGTGGTAATAAAAATTATATGGCGTTCAAGTTACGTTATGAAACAGGGATAGCGGCTACTATTCAGTTTATTGTAATCACTGCCTTAAATTTCCTTAATGGTGCTAGTGATACGGTCAAACAATGCACTACGCCTAACAGTACTACTAGTTGTTTTGGTAATATTCTGACAAATTCTATATTTTTTATGATGATAACTGTCGTGTTTGGCGTGCTTTGGTTAATTGGTTTTGCCGCACAAGATCGACGCAGTAAAAGAATTGCTAAATTATTAATCGCTGGTGAATTATTACTTTGTTTAGTTGGTCTTTTTGATCTTAAGTACAACAAAGGGGCAGTGATTGGTGAAATAGTCAGTGTTGTTGAAATTATTTCTTCTCTTTGGGTAGCTTGGTTAGCCTTCAGACTTATGCTAGCCAAGGGTGGTAGAGTTAAACCAATTAGGATACACAAACACCATAAAACTCAAAGTTGACCCCAATTGTCGCCAATAGCAACACTTACATCTAGTCTAACCGGTAAACTATAGACATTCTCCATGGCTGTTTGAATTAACTGAGCAATATTATCTACCACTGCCACAGGACACTCAACAAGTACTGAATCGTGAATCTGTAATAATTGACGGCAGTTATTATGCTGATCTCGCAAAATACGTTCACAACTAATCATCGCTAGTTTCATTAAGTCAGCTTCGGTGCCCTGAATAGGCATATTAATTGCTGCCCGTTCAGCTGCTGACCTAATAAGATAATTGGTTGAATTAATATCTGGCATCGGTCGACGACGACCAAATAAGGTCTCAACATATCCGACTTTTTTAGCAGTCTCTAGAACTGATTCCATATAGTCAAATAATGGCCTTCTTAAGTCTTTATACTTTTTGATAAAATTACCAGCCTGCTCAATAGTCATACCGGTGGCAATACTTAGTCCATGAGGACTCATACCATATAAAATACCGAAATTAATGGTTTTAGCTGCTGAACGCATTTGCTTTGTAACATCTTCGGGAGAACGTCCATAAATTTCAGCGGCAGTCATCAGATGAATATCCGCTCCTCTATTAAATAAATCGATTAGACCTTTATCGTTTGCTAGAACGGCCGCTAGTCTTAGCTCGAATTGTGAATAATCAGCACTGATTAGTTTCATGCCAGCATCAGCCACAAAAGCTGTTCTAATTTTACGACCTAATTCTGTCCTGATTGGTATATTTTGCAAATTAGGATCAGTACTACTTAGTCGACCAGTCTGAGCAATAGTTAAATTAAAAGTTGTATGTAATCGACCGGATTGATCGACTTGACGAGGCAATGTATCAACATAGGTATTTTTAAGTTTAGCTATTTCTCGATATCGAATAACTAATTCTATAATTGGATGAATAGAACGAAGCTTCTCTAACTCGTTAGCTGCTGTACTGTAGCCATTTTTCCCCTTCTTAATTCCGTCTGTTGGTAATTTTAATTTACTAAATAAAATATCAGCTAATTGACCTGGACTGGCTATATTAAATTCCTGATCTGCATAGCCATATATTTGTTGCTCGATATCTGAAATCATTTCATCTATTTGACCACTCATCTTATGTAAATAGTTACTGTCTAATTTAATCCCGGTAATTTCCATGCGCGCTAAAATAGTTATTATTGGCCAATCTATATTAGATAATATCCAAGAGAATGGTTTTATTTCGTCAATACTCTCTTTTTGCTTAATGGTCAAAAGTTTAATAATACCCACCATTAAAGATGCTTTATTCTTAAATTCTTCTAAATCTAAATCATCCAGAGTTGATCCTTGGTAATTAATATCTGCCTGAGCCATTTCGCTAAGAGTTAGTTCCCTCCTTAAACTATTTAGTAAAAACCCAGCCAATAAGGTATCGTGATTAATATCTGGCAGTTGGTTAACCCCTAAATTAAGCATCACCTCGATAGTCATTTTTAAGTTGTGACCAATTAAAGGTGGAAGAGTTGTTAAAAATTTAACCAAAGAATCTTTAGATAATTTTTGAATATCTAATAAATAAACAAGAACTCCGTCATAGCTAACAACTACAACCTGAGAATTGTTGCCATGAGCGCCAGCCGATCGACTTAAAATATAGACACTTTTATGTTCAGCAGATTTTATCTTTGCTAAATCTTGATCATTATTAATTTCAATCGTTTGACCGCCAGTAAATGAAGTTCGATAACTGTCTTCGCTAGGCTGTGCTAATTGTCTGCTCAAGGTATCCGGAAGATTGCGTAACAAACTTTTAAATTGTAATTTATTTAAAATCTTAACAACTTGATTAATCTTGGCACGACTACCATCCATTGCTAATAAATCTAGTTTAATCGGCGCATCTAACCATATAGCTGAAAGTTTTTTGCTTAAATAAGCTAGATCTTTTCCGTTAATTAATTTTTTTCTAATTACGTCAGGTAATAAATCAATATTTTGATATATATTATCTAGGGTCTGATATTCTTTGAGTAGATTAGTAGCAGTTTTCTCTCCTATACCTGGAACACCAGGTATATTATCCGAAGAATCACCTTTGAGAGCTTTTAGATCTAAGAATTGATCTACTCTAAGCCCATATTTTGTTTGAAAACTGTCTGGAGAATAAAGTTCTATATTGCTTAATCCTGTCTTCAATACATAAATGTGAACTAATGGATTAATTAATTGGAGCATATCTAAATCAGAAGTAATTAAGATAGTTTCAATTCCCAACGAAGAAGCTTGAGCAGCTAAACTACCCATAATGTCATCGGCCTCATAGTCATCTAATTCATATAAAGGCCAACCTAAAGCATCAAGCAATTGCTGTAGAATCGGTATCTGTTGATAAAAATCTGCTGGGGCAGGTTTTCGCCCAGCTTTATATTCAGGATACATTGCTAATCTTTTACGAATATTAGTTTTTGGTTTATCCCAAGCTACAGCCACATAATCAGGTTTAAGCCGTTTAATAACTTCAAAGGCCATGGTAGCAAAACCAAATACTCCACCAGTAGATATACCGTCTTCAGTAGTTAAATTAGGCATTGCATAATAACCACGGTAAAAAACACTTTTACCGTCAATGATCACTAATCTTTTTGGTTGACGCTCACTCATAGCTATATGACAAGTATAAACTAATGTTCTAAATTCAAGCGCTGGCCAATTAACTTAGTTAATTCAGTTAAGTCTTGGCCATTGTTTTGCATAAAAATATCGCATTTACTTTTAACCTTAGACATCGATAAGGTCATCCCATCAGTTATTTTGGGGTGGTTCATTTCAGCTGCTTCCTCATTAATAAATTGATCAAAAGTCAATAAATCATCAACTCGAGAATTTAATCCCCCCTTTTCGGATCTGTTTTTGACTCGCTGGTAACGAATTTTAGGATCAGCATCAACCCATAGCATTAAACCACCCGCTTGATGAATAGCATCGGCTTCTCCTGGATTACGAATACTAGCCATAGCCAATCCTATATAGTTTGCTTCCTGTTGAGTAAATTCTGCTTGAGCTTTATCTACTAATATACTAACTCCGAATTCTCTGCGCCAATTGGTACTGAGCTCTCGCATATTTTCTCTAGAAAAAGATAGGCCCATATTTTTTAATTCTTCCCTTAGAATATCGCTTAGCGAACAAAACCAAAAACCATAGTTATTAGCTAATATATTACCTATAGTATCTTTTCCAGATCCGTTAGTTCCAGAAATACCAATCAATTTGTTTGTATTTTCAACTGTCATTTTATTTTATGTAATCGTGTAGTTTTTTAGCATCTCGATGTTTACGTAGTTTAGCTAAAGCTTTAGCTTCAATTTGACGAATTCGTTCTCGAGTAACACTAAATTCTTGGCCGACTTCTTCTAGGGTATGACTTTTGCCGTCTTCTAAACCAAAGCGTAACTTCAATATTTTTTGTTCTCTTTCGGTTAACGCTCCCAACATATCTTTGACCTGTTCTTTAAGTAATTGGGAGGTTGCTGATTCTTCTGGACTAATCGTATCTTCATCTTCAATAAAATCTGCTAGAACCGAATCTTCTTCATCGTCACGAATAGAAGCGTCTAGACTAGATATATCTTGCTTAATTTTCATGATGTGTTCAACTTTATCTACATCAATTTCCATCGCTTGAGCGATTTCTTCATTCGATGGCTCTCTATTTAATTCTTGAGTTAAACGTCGCTGAGTTCGGAGTAATTTATTGATTGTTTCAACCATATGAACAGGAATTCTAATTGTTCTAGCCTGATCGGCAATGGCTCGAGTTATAGCCTGCCTAATCCACCAAGTAGCATAGGTAGAAAACTTAAAACCTTTATCTGGATCAAATTTCTCTACGGCTCTTAATAGTCCGGTATTGCCTTCTTGAATTAAATCTAGCAAATCTAGACCTCGGCCAACATAACGTTTGGCAATCGATACAACTAAACGCATATTAGCTTCGGCCATTTTGTCCTTAGCTCGTTTATCTCCAGCAACTACCCTTTGAGCTAAAGCTAATTCTTCATCAGCCGTTAAAAGTGGTATTTTACCAATTTCTCTTAAATAGAGCCTGACTGAATCATCAGCCACATCATCATCTAAATAAATACTAGCCGTAGAGGCTGCTATATCTTCTTCGGCATCTTCTTCGACCCAATCATCGCCAAAAGTCGGTTCTCCTGGCTCGTTAACCACTATTTCTATATTAGAATCGGCCAATTCCGTATACAGCGAATCGAGAACTTCGGTGTTAGCAGGATCGTCAGCAATTGATTCAAAAATTTCACGTTGACTAATTTGGCCTTCTTTTTTAGCCTTAGCAATTAATTTTTCCTTTAATAATTGTAGATCTTCTGCACTATGGACAGTTTTGTTAATCTTACTTTTCTTGGGCATTAGACTTTTCTCCTAAATTTATCCTTAATAATTCATCCAACTGACTTGCTTGTTTTAATAACAATTCAGTTGTTTTTTCGTCAGATCCTACTAGTTGTTTAACTATATTTAATTTTTGTTGTTTAACATAATGTTCTATCAAACGAACCTGCAGTCGAGTCGCTTCATATTGTATTTCGCTATACTCGAGGCCTTGATAAAGTTCTTCGTATTGTAATGACTCTATTTTAACATAATCACTAATTAAATCCAATTTATTCAGTTGCTCTAAGCTAAGGCTTGGTTCTTTTTTGAGCAAAGAAACTAAGTCTCTTGATTGTTGACGATTGAATAGATCCACATTTAAATCAACTAATCGATTTCTTAGCTGTCGATGTTTGAGCATTAGACACAATAAATGATCTTCTACCTTAGCTATTTCGATGGCTTCTTTTGGATCAACAATTAGTTCTACTTTAGGCTTTTTATAAACCGGTTTAACCAAAGCTATCGATGATTTTGCAGATTTAAGCTCTAATGCTTCTCGCTTAATATTAAGTTTTTTGGCAATCATATTCAAAAAATGATCTTTTTCGACTGGATCGCTTAAGCTATTAATAGTTGGTAGTATTGCATCCGTAAAATGTCTTTTCCCTTGAGCCGTAGATAAATCAAATTGGCTTTGGTAATAACCAATTAACCAATCTATCGCATAAACATAATTATTAATTGATTTTTTCCATAAATCCGGGTCCTTATTGATCAATTCATCTGGGTCCTTGCCATCAACAAGATTAATAATGTTCAAAGATATGTTTAATTGACTAGCAATATTTATTGCTCTTTCGGTTGCCGCAATACCTGCTTTATCAGCATCAAAACAAAGCCTAATATCACTGGCAAATCTGACTAATCCCTTTAGATGATAATTAGTTATGGCCGTTCCGGCCGTTGCAACTACCTGATTAACTTTAGCTTGATGACTAGAAATAACATCTAAATTTCCTTCCGTGATAACCGCAAACTTGGATTCTCGAATAGTAGTTTTGGCTAAATGTAATCCAAAGATATGCCTACTCTTATCGTATAGTATGGTTTGTGGAGTATTAATATATTTTGGTCCGTAATCATCGTTTGGTAATTGTCGAGCTGTAAAACCAATGACTTGACCTTGCGGATCTTGGAGTGGAATCATTAATCTACCCCGAAACATATCACTGACCCTGCCCTGCCTTTTAGAAATTAAGCCAGCTTGAATCATCTCTTGTTCACTAAATCCTTGTTTAATTAAGTAATCATGAATGGCAGAACCGTTATTGGGTGAATATCCTAAACGCCACAAGATAATTGTTTCCTTGGTTAAATGCCTTTCTTCAAAAACATAGCTTAAAGCTTGTCGATGTCTAGATAATTGCACTTGATAAAATTTAGTAGCAACATCTAAGACTTTGTATATTTTATCTTTGTCTATTCCTGAGCTAAAAGCCTGCTTCCCTTGATTATATTGGTTTAAATCTAGATTTGCTTTCTTTGCCAATATTTCCAGCGCGCCCTTAAAATCTACTCCCTCCATTTCCATAATAAAACTAAACATGTTTCCGCCCTTGTTGGAAGAAAAATCATGCCAGATCTGTTTTTCTGGACTAACCATAAAACTTGGTGTTTTTTCGCTGTTGAAGGGACTTAGGCCGCGAAAATTTCGGCCAGCACGTTTTAATTGAACGTATTCACCTATAACGTCTTCAATAGATAACCTATTCTTAACTTCTTCAACAGCGTCCATAATCTTGACTTAATTGTACGCTAATTAATCGATTATCTCTCAACTCTGTTAATAAATAGCTAAGAATCAATGGTTATGGTTAAATATTTAATATGCAGCCTAATGATTACCCTCAACCAAGTTATTCACCGCCTTCATCTCCAGTAGGTGATCCTTATGATTTTTTAAATCAAACTAATCAGTCTCCTTCTCCATTAAACTTAATTAAAGGAAAGTCGTTTAAGACTAAAATGTTACTGATTATATTTGTCTTTTTGGTAATCGTGATCATCTTAGCTATTGTAAAATCAATTTTATCCAGTAACAACGCCCTAAATATGACAAGCATGTATGCAGTTTTAAGCTCACAACAAGAAATCAACACTCTGGCATCAACTGGCGCTCAATCTTCTACTTCTCAAAGCTACTTAAATTTTTCTTATACTGCCCTAGCCACTAGCGCAACCAACGAAACTAAACTATCTTCATTATTAAACGCCAATGGCTATAAGCTAAATCCCGCACTAATCGTCACCCAGCCAAACTTGACTAATCAACTAACTCAAGCCCAACAAAACAGCACCTTTGATGCCACCTATGGACCAATAATATCTGCCCAATTACAAAATTATCGAACTGTCTTAGTTAATGCCTATAAGCTGAACAAATCTCCAGTGATTAGAGAATACCTAAATACCGATTATCAAAATGCTGGGTTATTAATTAAAATGTTTAATTCTTCGTATGGATAGATTACTCTTTAAGAGCTAATTGATAACTATGCAGTATTAAAGCTTTAATTTCGTCAATCGATAACTGCCCACTAAGAATAATAGTATTCCAAATCTTTGGATTAAGTTTATGTCCTGGCGATACTTCAATATATTTATCTCTTAATACTTTGGCTAAATGAGGATCTGAACGTAAACTTATCCTTAACAATACTTTACTCGTTTCTAAATAAGCAAAAGCCTTGCCTGCCACACTATAGACAGCTAAGGTCGACGAGATAGGATAATCTTTAACAACATCAGTTCCTAAATTTTGAAGATACTCTTCAATAGTCACTAACTGCTGATTATTTGCCAGCATTTTCCTTAAACCACTCTAGATAATATTGCAGTTCAGCTATCGACGCTTGAATGTCATCAAAAGCTCTGTGGACTTCTTTCTTCTGATAAATAACATTATATTTTGCTTGCATAATTATTTTGAACGAAGAAACATCAAGCATTCGATAATGAAGCAAGCGATCTACTTCTGGCCACCATTTTTTGATAAAATTCCGATCATTATGGATGCTATTGCCAGCTAAGATTGCTGGCTTACCATTGAATTGAGCATTAATAAAACCAATCAGCTCATGCTGTACATCATTATCCGATTTACCCTGTTCTTTAATTCGTTCTATTAAACCACTTTGAGCGTGATGTTCCATAGCCCATTGATTCATTCCGCCTAAAACTTGATCACTACGCAAAACACATGCTTCATAGGAAGCTATGGTGGTAAAATTTAAGTCAGTTACTTCGGCGGCAACTTCAATGATTACATCTTTATTGACATCAAGACCGGTCATTTCTAAATCTACCCAGAATATTTTTGACGGAATTTCGTCAAGCAACGTTCGATCCATGCCAGATATTATATATCTTTAAAGTAGATTATAGCTATTCATTTCTAGCAGCAGCTAATGCGTCACTATACCATTTAAGTTCAGTAAGGAGCATATTCAAGGCAGCTTGTGGACTGTAAGGATTTGCTTTAAGCTCTGGGCTTATATTGCCCTGATCATCAACCCCATCAACCAGACCTAAGAAAGCCACCGCGTTAGGTATGACTACTGATCTACTCTCAGACAAGATTTCTTTTAATTGAACGCTAGCTCGTGCACCGCCTACACTACCATGACTCACTATAGCTGAAGGCTTACGATTAAGCTCAGTAGTTAGATAGTCTATAGCGTTTTTTAGAACTCCAGTAATTGAATGATTATATTCAGGAGTTACAAAAATATAAGCATCGAAGTCCTGAATAGCGTCTAACCATTTTTTGACACTTGGATCGATCTCTCGCTTAGGATTATATCTTGGGCTTATTGGTTCATTGAAAAAAGGCATTGGATAGTCTGCTAGATCAATAATCTGTGGATTGATTCCATCCGTTTCTTGAGCAGTTTTTTCAACCCATTTAGCCTGTTTTAAAGTTTGTCGTGCCTGTCTTGTCGAACCTACAATTATTGCTAACTTCATAGTCAATTTCTCCTTTGTTGGATTTTGTTATAATATTAATAGTAAATATAGTACTATACAAAGTATAGCAATGCAAACGATTATTACAGAATCAGAAATAGAACCTAGTGTTGGTTGCATAGCCAGCGCAATGGAAGTACTGGGTCAAAAATGGACTGCCCTGATTCTAAGAGATTTAATGAGCGGACCAAAACACTTTTGCGAACTACAACGAACCGTTAGTAAAATCAATCCTCGGACTTTATCTAAAAGATTAGACAACCTGAAATACCAAGGAATTGTTATGAGCATGCCTCAAAGTGGTTGCTATCGATTAACCAAAAAAGGGATTGATTTATTGCCAATACTTAAACAAATGGCCACTTGGGGTAATAAATACCCAAGCTAAATCTTTACTTTTTTATAAACTCTAAGGATAAAGAGTTAATACAATAGCGCTTACCTCCTGGCTGATCATAAGCATCGTCAAAAACATGTCCAAGATGACTGCCGCATTTTGCACAGCAAACTTCAACTCGTGGATTGTTTAAACTATTGTCTTCTTTAAGGATTACTGCCGAACGATTTTCCGGCTTGAAAAAGCTTGGCCAACCACTATGGCTATCAAATTTAGTTTGACTAGAAAAAATTACTTGATGTCAAGCAGCACAAAGATAATCTCCATTCTCATGATTGTTCAATAGTTTACCACTGAAAGGAGGTTCGGTGGCTTTTTCCCGCAAAACTGCATATCGTTGTGGGTCTAGTTTTTTACGAAACTGTTCTTCTTGACTTTCTTGGCTCATACTTTATCCAAAGCAGCTATACCTAATAATTCTAGTCCGTTTTTTAAACGCTCGCTATATATTTTTAACATAAACAATCGAAGATCTTGGCGTTGATCATCAATAACTCGATTACGTTCATAGAAATGATTAAATTCTTGAGTTAACTCATACAAATATGCACATAAGATATTGGGGCTAAGTTGTGACCTTGCCGACTTAAGTACCTCTCTAAAACGACTTAATTTTAAAACCAACGATCTTTCGTCATCGTTCAAAACCACTTTTAAATCAATAGTTGGTTTGGATGGGACGCTACTATTAGCTTTAGCCAGAATGCTTTGAGATCTGGCATAAGCATACTGCAGATATGGTCCACTATTTCCTATAATACTGACCGATTCTGCAGGATCGTATATTATATCCCCTCCCATTCGCTGTTTAAGCATAGAGTATTTTACAGCCGCTAAAACTATCTGTTCATCGGCATTATTATTGATTTTCTTAGCTGCTTCTCGGGCAAAAGTTAAAACGTCATTAGCAGTTACTGTATTGCCCAATCGGCTACTCATCTTGCGTCCACCGCTTAATCTGAGCATACCATGGTTTATGTGAACTGTTTTCTTGGCTAATTCTGGCCTAAACTGCTCTAAAGCCTTAAGAACTACTGCCATATACTGTTCTTGTTCATTAGCAGTAATAATAATTGATTGATCATAATTAAAATCTCTATTTTTTAATTCAGCTAGACCTAACTCCTTAGCCTCGTAAGTAGGTAATCCTTGACTGTTGATAAAAACCCGAGTGTGTAATCCGTATTTATCACCTTCAAAAACTACAGCTCCTTTACTTTTAACAAAAACCCCTTTGGCCAGTTGCTGGTTCACCATTTCAATGCCAATTGGCGCAGTTTGGCTTTCAGTATAAGTTTTATCAAAATGAATATTCAGTTGGTCATAAAATTCATTGAACGATTGATAACTCCATTCTCTAGTAGTCCAATAAATTTTAGCTAAAGCCGAATCGTGATCGTTGTCTGCCTGAATCTTATAGATTAGCTTATTCAACTCAATAATCTGTTCTTTGGCTAATGGATTATCTTGATAAGAATTATTGCCTTTGACATAAAGTTGACTAAGCCATAGGCTATGTAGATTTAGCTCAATATTAGATAATTTTTCCGGATATTCACCTTTAAACTCGTCGATTATTGCCCAAATGGTTTTAGCTACATGTAAACCAACATCGCCACCATAGTTAACTCGGTAAGTTGTGGCGCCGGCTTGAGCTAATAAATTAGCAATAGCATTGCCGACTATAGAAGTATAGACATGGCCCGCATGAAGTATTTTAAATGGATTTGGGTCAGAAAATTCGATTACTATCTTTTGACCAGCTAGAGGCTGTTCGTTGTCGCACAACATCTCTGACCAAAGATTCTGGTCGTTAAGCTTAAAATTAATAAATCCTGGTCCGGCAACCGATATATGATTAATATGATCTGCTAGTTTTAATCGCAAATCATTAGCTATTTCTTCGGCTACTTCTCGAGGATTACGGTGTATTTTTGGCCCTAGCTGTAAACCAATATTACTAGCATAATCACCAAAATTAGTTTCCGGGTAAGTTAATTCAATTTCGACTTGATTGTTGGTATAACTAGCGACAGCCTGATTAATTGCTAGTCGGATAGGATCTTC
>JAJZWH010000007.1 GCA_021846765.1 bacterium
GCTTATTTAGGACCAAGGGCAATATAGTTCTAGCTCATCAAATTGCTTAAAGTCCTTAGTGTTATGGGTAACTAGTATAAGATTGTTTTGTAAGGATTGAGAAGCTATTAAGGCATCTATACTCGGTGCTGTCTGACCTTTCTTAATGCTAGCAGCCATTATACTTGACCAGATTATCGTAGTGTCTAAATTTATAATAAGCACCCTGTTACTGAAAGCCTTCGTTATTTCGGCGGTATGCTTCCTTAGTTTATTACGTTTGGCACTATCTGTAAGTATTTCTATGCCTTTATATAACTCACCAAGAGTTATGCACGAAACGTAAAGTTCAGAAACTTCAGCCTGATTAAACCAGTCCATGAAGCCTTGATTTGGCTGTGGTTTACTGACTTCACTAAGTGCATTTGTATCTAACAAGTAGGGCATATCGATTAAATTAGCTGTTCACTGGCACGTCCAGTTAGAGACTTATCTCGAGTTAAATCTAGCTCGTGAAACCCACTGTTATAGAGTAATGCCTTTAAATCTTTACTAGGTGTAGTAAGTTTTTGATATTCGTCGTAACTAATTAAGACGGCTGTGTTACGACCACGCCTACTTATAATTTGAGGCCCATTAGTAATACTAGTGTCTACTACTTCGCTAAACTTATTTTTTGCATCTTGCAATTGCCATGTCATAACTTCAGTATAAGCTAGACAGTCTAGCTTGTCAAGAAGAAGACAGTCTAGCTCTTATAATTCTTACTCTAATTGGACGACAGGTTTTTAAATATCAAGCATAGAACTTGTGCTAATGTCATAATTCCAATAAGTTTTGAGTGATTCAAGCAATTTATCTAGCTGTTCAAGGTTAATCGCTCCTAGTCGACCAAAGCATAAACAAAATAAGTTTTAACTTGCAAAAGTCTTTTAGATTATATAATATAAAAGATATGAGCAGTACAAAATTATCTAGTAACTACCAAATTGTAGTACCTAAAGATGTGCGTAAAAGACTGAGGCTAGTTAAAGGCCAACCTCTTTACGTCAAATCCGTAGGTGAGAATTCCGTATCTTTCACTACTGAATCGCCCATAGATGCCTACTATGGCTTATTAAAGGGTGAATTTGACGAAGACGCAGTTAGCTACCAGAAACAGTTAAGGAAGGACAGAACGCTACCTAGCTAATGATTGCCTTAGATACCAACATTTTCATATATGTTCTTAATGGACACGAACAGTTCGGGCCACCTTCAGCTATGTTGCTCAAAGATAAAGAGCCTAAAACAGCTTCTAGATTAGTGTATGCCGAAGTGCTAGCCAGTCCTAAACTGGAAGATGAATTGATACGCTCTAAAGCCGTGTCATTTTTAGACAAACTTGATATCAAGTGGCAAGAAGTTAACTACAATGTACTTATTGAAGCCGCTAATCTTAGAAGACAACAACCTGGGTTAAAGTTGATTGATGCTTTACATATAGCTTCGGCTATCATTGCCCATGCTGAAACATTTTTTTCTAACGACCAAGATTTACAACTACTAAAAATTTCAGAGCTGATTATTAAAAGTCTATAGTTCGTATTCTAAAAACCCGACACCACTAATAATAATATCTTCAGTCTTATCGCCTGACCAGTGGCTTTTTAAGACAGACAAGAGTCTTTCTATTTGTTCAAGTTTAATCGCTCCTAGTTGACCAAAATTCTTATGCTTTTTCTTAGAAAGATAACGTGCGTATTGACATGTGTACACAACTTAGTGTACACTTAACATAGTATGAAAAATATAACATTATCCGCCCAAGATGATTTAATAGATAGGGCACGCAGAATAGCTTCCAATAGAAACAGTAGTCTTAATATAATGTTCCGAGAGTGGCTTGAAGGGTTAAACAATAGTGAAACTCACAACACTCAGGAAGATAAACTTAAAGATTTATGGAAAAGGACAAATTACGCTAGGGTTGGAAAAAAACTTAGCAGAGAAGAAATGAATGAAAGATAATGAAAGCTTTCATTGATACAAATATCTTTGTGTATGCGCAAGATAACAGTAATAATGCAAAAACCAAAGTATCTCAGGAAATAATTACGAAATTATTCTTAGAGAAGCGGGGATTTATAAGCACCCAAGTTATTCAAGAGTTTTGTAATGTATTCCTTAGGAAGTCCGAGAAGCCTCTTCGGCCTAATGATATCACTGAAATTATAGATGACCTGCTATTGCCTCTGTTAGCTCATACGCCTGATAGCTCATTTTATAAAAGGGCTATCGGTGTCTACAGTAAACATTCGTTGAGTTTCTATGATTCGCTAGTTGTTCAAGCGGCAATTGATTTAAAGTGCGATTTACTTTATAGCGAAGATATGCAAAATGGTGCACATTATAGCGGAGTTACAGTAGTCAATCCGTTTGCATAGTTTACAATTCATATTCAATCTTCGGGTTTTTGTCAGGGTTATCCCATAAAGGTATGGTAAAACAATAATCCCAATAAGTTTTGAGTGATTCAAGCAATTTATCTAGCTGTTCAAGGTTAATCTCTCCTAGTCGACCAAATAAAGTAAATAAAAAATCTTTACTTTATTAGAAGTCTGGTTTATGATGTGTTTATGAAAAACTCTTCATATACGCTTAAAGTTTCTTCTCAAAGTCAGGTTACTTTACCTAGAAGTCTACGTGAACAGCTAAAATTACGACCAGGCTCTCGTATTACTATTATGGTTACAGATGACGGCAGTCTCAAGCTATCAGACAAATTACCTATTGAAAAACATTTCGGAACTTTTACAGGTACTTGGACTAATCAAGGTAAAGATGCAGCTGACTATACAAGAAGTTTACGTAACTCAATGCAGCCCAAGTTAAACTCAAATAGATGATAGCTTACGACACAAATATATTAATCTATGCCCTGGAAGGGATAAGTTCTTGGTCTAAGGCCGCTCAAGCTATTGTACAAAGCGGAGAACACGAAGGTGCTGTACTATCGGTACTGATATGGCAAGAGCTAATGACTGGAGCCGTGATGCGCGGTGACGATTCAGATAAGAGGTTAGCTAATATATTAAACGACTTCAGCGCTACTAAGTTTGCCCCCGTTACGTTGAGTATATGCGAAAAAGCAACTTCTCTTACAAAACACTATGGTAAACAAGTTTATGGGTACGATGCCATACATCTTGCTACTGCAATTGAGTTTAAGGCTGAATATTTTGTTACAAATGATAAAGAATTGCTCAGTCTAGAGTTGGATGAAGTAAAAATTATTAGCTTATAACTAATCGTTCTAAAAAGACTTTACCGTGCTTTGTACGCTAAAGTTCATATGTCGAAGTTAGTGATTCATAAGTTGTAGATGTGCTAACTCTACTATCACAGTTCCAGTATGTTTTGAGAGATAATATCAGTCTGTCTAGCTGTCCAAGATTAATCGTTCCTACTCGAAGTTCTTATACTTATAGGCTAACTCCGTATTCCTTGACATAGTATATACATTTGTATATCATAAAGATGGAGGATAAATTATGACAATAAATTCTAGTATTAAGAAATGGGGCAATAGCCTTGCTATACGAATTCCCGCTTCTGTTGTCCAGGATTTGGCACTCTCTGAAAACAGTAGCGTTCTTATTACGAGCAACGGAGTAATAGCTACGATTCAGCCCCAAAAACGTAAGAAGGTAACCCTTAATGAGCTTGTAGCAGCTATTACGCCCGACAACATCCACAATGAAGTAGATTGGGGCAGACCTGTCGGTAAAGAAATATGGTAGCGGGCTACATACCAGATAGAGGTGATATAGTTTGGTTGAACTTTAGCCAACAACAAGGACATGAGCAAGCTGGTATGCGCCCAGCAATTGTATTGTCTCCTAAGAGTTATAATCAAAACTCTAAGTTAATGCTTGCGTGTCCCATTACTTCTAAGATAAAGCATTATCCATTTGAAGTACGAATTAAATCAAATGGGATTGATGGAGTCATTCTTGCTGACCAAGTCAAAAATCTTGATTGGACAATGAGAAATATGTCATTTGCCGAAAAAGCACCTTATGAGGTACTTGAGCAAACGCAAGAACTTATTGTAGCATTATTAAAGGACTAGAGTTTAGGGTCCTAAGCTGGAAAATGAATTGCTGCTCTCTAAAGCCATGTCATTTTTAGATGAACTTGATATCAAGTGGCAAGAAATTAGCTATAATGTACTCATTGAAGCCGCTAATCTTAAAAGACAACATCCCGAGCTAAAGTTGGTCGATGCTCTACATATAGCTTCGGCTATTATTGCCTTTGCTGAAACATTTTTTTCTAACGACCAAGATTTACAATTACTAAAAATTTCAGAGCTAAATATTAAGAGTCTATAGTTCGTATTCTAAAAACTGGTCACCACTGTTAATAGAAATAGCTTCATTCTTATCTCTTGATATTACCTGACCAACGGTTTTTTAAGACAGACAAGAGTTTCTCTATATGTTTAACTTTAATCGTTTCTGCTCAGCCAGATAAATTAAAGTAACTTACTTTACGTAGTCTAAGGTTCTTTCGGTTTATAGCTAATTAATTACCATTTTGAGTTGATCTTTTTAGGGCTAATATTTTCACCTTTAACTGTTAGGTTCAAAAATAATTTACGAAGAAGTCAGTTCATTTGAGCAAATATTATCGGTTCGTCTGTGTAAACTGGCTACATATTGAAAAGTTCGAGACCAGAAGATAATACACGACGATTACTCTTATAAAACTAAAGAGTTTTGCAGTATTTCAGCAATCATTCTTAACCACAGACTGAAGAGCGCTCTGTTAATAATAATATTAATGATGTTGCAGATTTATATTTTTATAATTTAATTTAACCAATAATACTTCTAGAATAATTTGCTATGAGTATTAAAAACTAATAGTATGGAAAATGTATGTGGCAAAAAACTAAACATGGTTTATATAAGCAGTTTAATTTTATAAATTTTAAAGAAGCTTTTGAGTTTATTACTCAGGTTGCTCGACTGGCAGAAGTGCAAGAGCATTATCCAAGGTGGGAAAATGAGTGGAATGTTGTAAATATTTGGCTATCTACTCATCAAGAAACTACAACTATTACCGAACAAGATAGATCTATGGCTGAAGCTATCGACACCTTGATTAAGGAAGGAGAACCGGTTAGTGAATGGAGCAAGAATGAAAAAAAACAACAATATAAAATTAAAATGTATGCCGATGGTGGATCAAGAGGTAATCCAGGCCCCAGCGCGAGCGGATATGTATTGTTAGATCTAGATGACAAAATATTAGTCGATGAAGGTATTTATTTAGGTATTACAACTAATAATCAGGCCGAATATACGGCTTTAAAAGTTGGACTAGAAGCTGCTAAGGCTATGGGGGTGCTGGAAATTGATGTATATATGGATAGTTTATTAGTAATCAATCAAATGAAGGGTATTTTTAAAGTTAAGAATCGGGATTTGTGGCCTATCCATTCTGCAATAGTAGAACTGACTCGACAATTTAAAAAGGTTACTTTTACTCATGTACCTCGTGAACTCAATAAACTGGCCGATGCTGCCGTCAATCGTGCTCTGGATAAAGCTTTAGGGATAAAAACTTAAATTTTAAGGTATAATAAGATTTGCCAGATTATTGTTCGGTCGCATGCTTTAGGCATGAGGAAAGTCCGGGCAGCATAGGGAAGGACAGTCGCTAACGGCGACCGGGCGTAAAGCCTAGGGAAAGTGCCACAGAAACAAAACCGCCTAAAATTTAGGTAAGGGTGAAAAGAGTGGCGTAAGAGACCACAGCTGACCATAGTGATATGGAAAGGCGGTAAACCCTGTCTGCTGCAAGGAGATGGATTCTATAGGCTTAAAGCCGATAGTTTCCCGCTAAGGATTCATCATAAAATCCGCTTGATCCTAGGGGTAACCCTAGGACTAGATAGATGATCGATTAAAACAGAACCCGGCTTATAGATAATCTGGCGATTATTTTTGAGCACTAATTTCTTTGGTTATAGCCGTAAAAGCTGCTGGTTCATTGACTGCTAGCTCAGCTAACATCTTTCGGTCCAATTCTATGTTAGCTTTTTTAAGGCCGGCAATTAACTTGCTGTAGGTTGTATTATTTATTCTTGCTGCAGCATTGATTCGAGCATTCCATAACTGTCTAAAGGTACGCTTACGATTCTTGCGATCTCGAGTGGCAAATTGGAGTGATCTAGTGACTGTCTGTTTTCCTCTTTTTATACTAATCCTATTGGGGTGACTATACCCTTTTGTCGCTTTTCTTATTTTTAGATGTTTTTTATGCGTGCTTGTTCCTCGTTTAACTCTCATTATGTTTATCTCCTTAAATTAGGTTATATTCCCAGCGATTTTTTTACTGTCTTAGCTATAGTTCCAGTATGTGTCTGTAGACCACTTAGTCGTCTTTTTCTACTACCGCTTTTTTTCCCTAAAAAATGATTCATATTAGGGTGGCCAATACGTACTTTTCCATTTTTAGATATACGTACTCTATCTTTTGTTCCGCTATGGGTCTTTAGTTTAGGCATCTATGTCTTCTCCTTTACTTGTTAGGGCAGTTTGAGTCTTTCTAATTTGGCCATTAGCTCTGAGGACGAAGCTTAACTGTTTTCCTAAGAGTTGAGGGGGCTGATCGACTATAATTGTATCACCAAAATCGTTAATTACTTTTTCGGCTAGTTTAAAACCTAGTTCTTTATGGGCCTGTTCACGCCCTCTATATAAAATGCTAATTTTGACTTTATGACCGTTTTCTAAGAATTTCTCAACTTTGTCAAGTTTTATTGCTAAATCATGAGGACCTATTTTTAATCCAAAACGCATTTGTTTGAGTTCGGAAGCCTTAATAGATTTACGATTTTTCTGTTGCTGTTTAGTTCTTTGGTAGTTATATTTACCCCAATTTACTATTCGTGCTACAGGCGGTTTGGCGTCTGGTGATACTTCCACTAAATCTAAGCTTTTTGATTGAGCTAAAGTTAAAGCTTGCTGTTTACTCAATACACCTAATTGTTTGCCTTCTTCGTCTATGACTCTTAGTTCCGGTGCTTGAATATATTCGTTCAGGCGGGTGAACTTGGCTATAATTCTCTCCTTTGACTGCTATTGTTAATGATAGGATTTTAACAGATAAGCTAAAGAGGGTCAATGAAAGGCAGGCAAATATTAAAAAAAATAGCCCCGATGGCCTTGTTGACGGGGCTTTTTTGAGTTTTTGATTATTTCATTTTTGTGTGTAACAACGGCTTGCGAGAAGCCGTTGTTACAGAGTGCTTTTTGTTTTTGAGCACTTTTTTTATTCAAGTGCTAAAGATAATATATATCCTTGCTATGGCTAACGTCAATAACCTTTGTGCTTAAAAAAAATAAAGCTGTGCATAACTTTTCTTTTAATAATTTTAAATAATAGCTATGGCTGATAATTAATGCCTCTAGATTTAATATTTAATGTTTGGAGTTAACAAAAGATCATATAACCAATTACAAAAGTTTAATTTAAGAAATCGGCTTTTATAAACTAAGTCAGACCGTAGATTAGTTTAGTAGTAATGGTTAATTGTATTAAAGGATTGGATTTGGGTTAAAAATGAAATTATTATTGACACTAGGCCAATCTTATGATAGATTTGATATTGTAAGTACAAAAACAAAAAACAATTAAGCTTACATAATAAATAACTTTCTGTTTGTGCGAAGAAAGTTTAATAACGCTCAATATTGTTCTAAAGACGATATGAGCGGTCAGTCATCGCCATTGGTGATAAGCGCTTAACATTTTTATATAAGAGCGGTTTTATCACCTTGGCTTCATTTAAGTATTTATTTGGCTTTGCTGGGTACTTGTTGGTATTGATTGAAGCGGCATTATTAGCATATGAAAATATATCTATTAATCAAACAACACAAAAAAATAGCTTTATTGATAACTGTAATCCTGGATATGTATTATTTTACATTTACTAATCCTAATCATATGCCAGAATATTTGTTTTTGTTTGGCTTTATTTTGGTTTTAGCCAATATATACATATTTTGCCAGATTGGTTATAAGTTAATGAAACTGTTCGGTCTATTGAGGATTCGTCGCAAGTGGTTATTAGAAGCTACATCTTTATTTATATTTGTTTTAGTGATTATGCAAGCGCTTGGACAGCTTAGTGTTGAAGATATTATTGCTTTAACGTCGCTTACATTAATTGGTTATTGGTATGCTACCTATTTTGGTAGTCAAAAAATTACCAACTAACATATGATTATCAACGTTAAAATTGTATAATAAATGTTGATATGGATCTACAGAACAACATACCGCCTTTAAATTTGCCCGCGATTGAAGGTATAGAGAATATGCCAAACAATAGCTCAACTGAACCAAACAAGGTCAATATAGCGAATCAACCGATTACTAGCGCTGCCCCTAATTTGGCTAGTGGACAACAAAACAATGCTACCAATTCACCTAATCTTGTCGGATCATCTAGTCAAACGATATCTACTCCCGCTATTGCAGATGATGTAGATTTAATTGAAAAAGAATGGGTTAAAAAGATATCCCAGATAGTTTTAAAAACTAAAGGAAACCCATACGAAAGAGCCAGACAGTTAACAATACTAAAACAAGACTATCTTCAGAAAAGATATAGCAAAACTATTAAAATAGCGTAGCCATTATGACAATAATTATTATTTCAATTATTCTAATATTATTAATTGCAACCATCGCAAGTATATTTTTTGTTCAGTCTAGAAAGGTGTTTAGGCAACAAAAAAACTATGAACGAGGACTTAAGATGGTTCCTTTGTTTATTCATTTGCCGCCTCAAAGTGACGATATTGAGGGCAATGGAAGAGACACCAGAGATGTTGTAGAAGAGACAATATCTAAAGCTCAAACTATCTACAACATTATTGCCAGCACAGTTAAATCGGGCTTTAAAACTAAATTTTATGGTCAAAGACACTTCGCTTTTGAAATCATAGGTAGTCAGGGTTTTGTTTATTTTTACGCTGCAGTACCAGTAGTCTTGGTTGAGGTAGTAAAACAAGCAGTAGTTAGTGCTTATCCGTCGGCCAGATTAGATGAAGTAAGTGAGCACAATATATTTAGTCAACTAGGTAAAATGCCCGGTACTACAGGAGGTGAACTGATACTTAAGAAATCTTTTGCATATCCTATCGCAACCTATCAAGAGATAAAGAGAGATGGAATGCAGGCCTTGCTTAATGCTTTGTCGACCCTTAATAAAGAGGACGGTGCAGCTATCCAGATATTAATGAGGCCAGCAAATGAGAAATGGCGTAGTCATTCCCATCAAGTAGCAGATAATAGTCGGAACGGAGAAAAGCATACTAAAGGTGGAGTTGCTGCATCGTGGGCTAAAAGTTTTGGCATGGCAGTTCTTAAACCACCCGAAGATCATAAAGAAGGTGAAAAGAAAAAGAAAGAATTGTCTAATGTAGAACAAGCAACACTTGATGCTATTGACGATAAAACACGTCAAGCTGGCTATGAGACATTAATTAGGATAGTAGTATCTTCTAATATTTCACAACGAGCACAAGCTATATTGAATAATATTGTTGCCAGTTTTTCAGTTTACGATTCTCCCGGAAAGAACGGATTTAAATTTGTTCAGTCTAGAGATATAGACAAATTAGCAACAGATTATATCTTAAGAATATTCCCACAAGATAATAAACATATGGTTTTAAACTCCACTGAATTAGCAACTATTTTTCATTTTCCAGACCAGAAGAATATACCTACTTCTCAATTAGCTAGACAAGCTTCTAAGCAAGTCGATGGTCCTAGAGACATACCTGAAGATGGGTTATTGCTTGGCTATAATTTATTTAGAGGTGCCAAAAAACCGATTAGACTGAGCTTTAATGATCGACAAAGGCATATGTATGTTGTAGGACAAACCGGAGTAGGTAAATCTAATTTTTTGGAAAATTTAGCTTTTCAGGATATGAAGAGAGGCAATGGTTTTGCATTTGTTGATCCTCATGGCGATACAGCCGAAAAATTACTAGCTATGGTTCCCAGGGAAAGAGTAGAAGATGTAATTTATTTTTGCCCTGGAGATATGGAATATCCGATGGGCTTAAACCTATTTGAGTTTCAGTCAGTAGATCAAAAAGATTTCTTAATACAAGAATCACTAAATATGTTGTATAAATTATATGATCCAAACCATCAGGGAATGATGGGTGCTAGATTTGAAAATCTTTTTAGAAATGCTGCTTTAACAGTAATGGCCGATCCAGAAGGTGGAACTATTGTTGATATTCCTAAACTATTTAGAGATCCTCAGTACGTTAAACAGAAACTACAATATGTAACCGATCCTACGGTTATTGAATTTTGGCAAAAAGAAATACCCCAATCACAACGTTCAAATGATTTTGGCGAGGTAGTTAGTTGGTTTTCTAGTAAATTCGGTGCTTTCTTGAGCAATGAAATGATGCGTAATATTATTGGTCAAACAAAAAGCGCATTTGATCTTAGGCAGATAATGGATGAAAAAAAGATCTTGTTGGTAAATTTAAGCAAGGGCAGAACCGGAGAACTTAATTCTCGTTTATTGGGAATGATTTTTGTTATGAAATTTCAAGCAGCGGCTATGAGTCGTGCTAATATACCAGAAAGTGAGCGTGTCGACTTTTGTTTATATGTTGATGAGTTTCAGAACTTTTCTACTGATAGTTTTGCTACCATTATGTCCGAAGCAAGAAAGTATCATCTTAATCTAATTGTGGCTAACCAGTTTACGACTCAATTAACAGATGACGTTAGGGATGCTGTTTTCGGTAACATGGGAACAATTGTAGCTTTTAGAGTTGGTCAAAACGACGTTGAAAGCTTAGCGCGTTATTTTCAGCCTATATTTGAAGGTGAAGATTTATTGAGAGTACCGAACTTTAATACTATAGTCAGGACTTTAATAAATGGAGTGCCAACTCAGCCATTTAGTATGGCTACATTGCCTTCTCTTGGAAGCCCTAATCCCAAGTTAGCAGTTGCCCTGAAACAATTATCAGCAGCTAAATATGGTCGACCTAGAGCGGTCGTAGAAAAAGAGATCTTTGCTAGAATGGAAACTAAAATTACTCCTCCTAGTTTTGCTGCTCAACCGTCTTCGTCTTGGCAACGACCAATGCCTAATGCCCCAACTTTTAATCAGCCTGCCGATCGCTCTGTTCAACAGCCAGTTAAATCAAGCGGTAGTTCTTTCCTAGATGATTGGTTGAACAAGAGGAAGGCTCAGCCAGTCGGGTTAGCTACATCCTCCGTACCTGTTTCTAATAAAGCCGGAATGCCCAATACTCAAACCGGTTTGGCTCAAAGCAATAGCGTTATGAGCAATTCTCTTAGTCAAAATGCCGACAGTAGCCCGATTAACGCCTTGTCCACTAAACCGAGTCAACAACCAACGACAAACGCCAACAATAGTTTGTCCATTAACCAGACTTATCCAGATTTAAATACTAACTTAGATAATAGATCAGAAAATATTTCTAGTGAATTATTAGATCAACAAGAATCTAATAGGATAGCTAGAGAACTTGAAGGCGGAATTCAAAAAGACCAGAATAATAACAATTTAAAAAATAATGGGGCAGTTACTAATAGCACAGTTGAGCACCAAAAACCAGCCGAAGAAATAAAAAATATAGTTCCTGATAATCAACATCGAGACCTTAATAACGATGATACTATTTATATTGATCGAGAAGGCAATCTGAAAGTAGTCAGCTAGTATTAAAGGTTATTTTTTGTTCTAGTAAATGATCTAGACAATAGTTCAAAAAGTGAAGCTACGACATAGCCTAAAATGAAGAGAAGTACAAATACCAAATAGTTATAGTTAATACCTATGTATTTATCAAAAAAGAAATAAATTAAACTGCCAACGAAAGCAAATATTCCGCCCACCAATAAACCAATTGGACGAGCTATTGTTTTGGATGTCACATCACTTGCTTTTCTAATTACAGGTTGATGAATTGTTTTGCTAAGTATTTTTTGATCTAAAGGTAATCTTTGACGAATTGACCGCAGTTCATTTTTTAGACTTACCGCTTTTAGAGCACGATCAATATATTGTTGCTGATCGCCGTCTGAACTTTCATCTACTGGTAGTGTTAAATGGGTCGGGGGTTGTTCAAGTACTTTAGCTCTAGCTTGATCAATAGTTAGTTGTTGTTCTTCTTTGGGCGCTTTTGATTCTTGATTGGTTGTATCTATCTCGATATCGGAAATGGATAATTCAGGAGCAGTGTAAGTTTCGCTATTGGATAATTTCTCGCCTGACATTAGATAGTTCCTCCGTTGTTATCTTGAATAGCAATACTGCTTTCCGTTGCTAATAATCTTGATCGTGCGAAAAAGTAACCAGCAACTATGACAAATATGGCTGCAATAATTATACTACTACCTGGTCCAGTGTTGGGTAATGCTTTTGTGGTTACGGCTGTTATAGGTGTTTGCGGTAAATTGATATTAATAGTATTGCCATAGATATTAGTCATTATGTGATCAAAATATTCTGGGTCTGAACTGGAAGGAGGCGTTTGCGGTATGGGATTTTTTACAATAACGGTTATTTTATGGGTTAAAGCGGCATTCGGAGCTATTGAGGCGGCTGGCCAAGAAATAATATCATTTGAGTTAAGCGATCCATTATTGTCGTTTTGAATATTGGCATAATCAAGAACGTAGGATAAGTCATCCTGCATAACGAAATTATTAACAGTAGCCTTGCCGCTGTTATATGCGGTTAGGGTATAGACAATTTGATCGCCCGGACTAGCTGTTTTGCCATTAGCATTATTCCAACCTTGAGTTATGTCGCTAGCGGTTTTACTGTATTGAATACAAGCTACGGTATCAGAACTACTTAAACTAGCCTGACACGGTTTGCATTGAGAAGAAGTAGCTAATATTGAACTATCATATGAACAAGTTTTTGGTGGAGTCGTAGGTATTTTAGTTACAACAGGAGTTGGGGTAGGTTTAGGTGTTGGTGTAGGAGTAGGGGTTGGTGTATGAGTAGTGGCAGGGGCAGGTGGCACATAAGGTGTTGGCAGGCCTACAGATACTAAATTTCCACAAGCATATAATATAAAAAATGTTTTATTTGTGAGCGGGCTTTTAACTTGAACTGCTTGATAAGTAGAATAACTATAAGTATCCCATGACCATAAATATCTCCAATAAAGAGGGCTAGAAACTCCAGTTATATTGACTGGCTGTTCGTCGGTTGGTTTGTGGGTTATAACATTTACACTTCCTTGAGGATTCCATCCCATGGAAAAAAGTTGTTTATTATAACTGGTTGATACTAATGAAATTGTAGTACCGTTAGCTAAATCTGTGCAGTTTAAGCCATAGTAATTTAAGATAGTGGCGTATTGCTTAACATTTGCATTGCAGTCGGCTACTAATTCCGATATGCTAGAAAATCCACCACTTATCATATCGTTGGTCGAGTCAGCCAAAGTAGGTTTAGGTGGACTGATTACTGCAAAAAATTGAACAAAAAAAGCTAGTACTATAAAAATTAACCCAAGTCGTCTTAAGGACTCTTCTTTTCTTATACGTTGTGCATAAAAACCAAGCTCTTTTATAAGAGAAGGATTGTACGGTAGATTGGCGATAATTTTTTCAAACATTTTTTGTCTCTTGGCTAGTTATATTTAACCACAAGAGCAATAAAGTCCATAATAATTTTAGACTTATTTTATGTAAAGAAATCGTTTTCCCGACAAAATAACTATTATGTTTGGCATATACAATTATAAAATAACCAAGAGCAATATATCATGCTTTAGTCAGTTGAAGTAAATGGGCAATCGAATTGAATATTAAAAATAGATAAGATATAATATATCTAAGTGGGAATTAACAGATATCCAATCTTGACAAGAGGGTTTTAGTGGTAAACAAAACTAGCAAAAATAGTTATTCATCAGATCAGATTACAGTTCTAGAAGGTCTTGAACCGGTCAGAAAAAGACCGGGGATGTATATTGGAGGCACTGGGTCTGAGGGCTTGCATCATTTAGTTTGGGAAATAGTAGATAACGGTATAGATGAAGCTTTAGCTGGTTATGCCACTGAGATTGTTGTGACATTATTGTCCGATGGTGGGGTAAGAGTGCTAGATAACGGAAGAGGTATACCAACAGATATTCATCCCAAGACAGGCAAAAGTACAGTTGAAACTGTTTTAACCGTACTGCATGCTGGAGGTAAATTTGGTGGTGGTGGCTATAAAGTATCTGGAGGCCTTCATGGAGTAGGGGTTAGTGTAGTTAATGCACTATCCTCATTATTAATAGTTAGAGTATTTCGTGACGGCAAAACATATCAACAGACTTACGAAAAAGGAGCACCTAAGGCAGATCTTAAAGTGGTTGATAAGTCAGATAAGACAGGTACCGAAATAACCTTTTATCCTGATGAAAGTATTTTTAAAGAAACTACAGAATTTAATTATGACATCATATTGGACAGATTACGTCACGCTGCTTATCTTACTAAGCGTATCAGGACTACATTAATTGACCAGACATCTGGTAGAAAATATAGTTTTTATTTTGATGGCGGCATTCAAAGCTATGTTAAGCATTTAAATATTGGTAAAGAAGTATTAGATGAAGATATTTTTTATGTAGATAAAACCGTAGTAGACACCCAGGTGGAAATTGCTCTCCAATACACTGATGCTTATACCGAAACAATTAAGACCTTTGCTAATAATGTTTTGAATCCAGACGGTGGCACTCATTTGACTGGTTTTAGGTCAGCTTTAACCAGAGTTATTAATGATTATGCCCGTAAGCAAGGAATACTTAAGGAAAAAGAAGAAAATCTCACTGGCGAAGATACTAGGGAAGGCTTAACTGCTATTATTTTAGTCAAGTTACCAGATCCACAATTTGAGGGTCAAACTAAGAATAAACTTGGCAATCCAGAGGTTAGGGGTTATGTTGAGGCGGTTTTAGGTGAATACTTAAATTATTATTTAGAAGAGCATCCAGCTATTGGACGTAAGATAGTTAGTAAGGCTCTTTTGTCGGCTAGAGCCAGAAAAGCTGCTAGAGCTGCGAGAGAAAATATTATTCGTAAAGGTATACTTGATGGAGCGAGTATGCCTGGCAAGTTAGCAGATTGTTCCAGTAAAGATCCTGAAAATTCTGAACTATATCTCGTTGAGGGAGATTCAGCAGGTGGTTCAGCGAAATCCGGGAGAGATAGTAAAACACAGGCTATTTTGCCATTAAGAGGTAAGGTTTTAAATGTTGAACGAGCTAGATTAGACAAGATGCTGGCCAATAATGAAATATTAAGTTTAATTAAAGCTCTAGGTGTTGGTATTGAAGAATCTTACGATATTAAAGGCCTTAGATATCACCGTATTATTATTATGACTGATGCTGATGTTGATGGTGCTCATATATCCACGCTACTGATGACCTTCTTTTTCCGATTTATGAAATCAATTATAGATGAAGGACATTTATATTTAGCTAAGCCTCCACTTTACGAACTAGTCAAGCAAGGTAGAAAGTCTAGCATTTATGCCTATAGCGATGAAGAACTAGATGAAATCATTGCTAAGGCAACAACAGAACGTCAAAAAGACGGGAAAACAACTAATGAGTCAAAAGATGAAAGATTTCGTCAGGCTGGGTTTGCAGAACAAAAACGTTATAAGGGACTTGGTGAGATGGATGCCGAACAACTGTTCGAAACTACTATGAATCCTGAAAAAAGAGTATTAATTAAAGTTAATGTTGAAGATGCCGAGAAGGCTGATGCTATTTTCAATAAGCTTATGGGTACTGAAGTTGAATTAAGAAAGAATTTTATTCAATCAAGGGCTAAATTTGTTAAAGACTTGGATATATAAAACATGGATGAAGAAATCAATAAAATAGCTGATGATAATTTACCTGATGAGAGTCTTCGAGGCGAGCTAGTCGATATACACGATTCAGGACATTCTAGGGTAGTTGAATTAAGAACAATAGAAAACGTCATGGAAGATAGTTATTTGACTTATTCTATGAGTGTTATTGTATCTAGAGCTTTACCAGACGTCAGGGATGGTTTAAAACCGGTACATCGTCGTATTTTATATACCATGAATCGAGACGGCTTAAGAGCCAGTTCTAAGCATCGAAAAAGTGCTAATGTCGTAGGAGCTGTTATGGGAGATTATCACCCTCATGGTGACGCAGCAATATATGACAGTATGGTTAGAATGGCTCAACCTTGGGCGATGCGCTATATGTTGGTTAATGGACAGGGCAATTTTGGTTCAATGGATGGAGATCCGCCAGCCGCTATGCGTTATACCGAAGCTAAAATGACTCGTTTGGCAGAAGAGTTATTAGCGGATATTGATAAAGACACTGTCGACTTTAGAGAAAATTACGATGGACGGATGCAAGAACCGACAGTTTTACCAGCAAAATTACCCAACTTGTTACTTAATGGACAGTTAGGTATTGCTGTAGGAATGGCAACAAATATTCCACCTCATAATTTAAGTGAATTAATTGATGCAACTATTTATCAGATAGAGCATGATGATGCCACGTTAGATAATTTATTAGAGTATGTTAAAGGTCCAGATTTTCCAACCTCTGGTATAGTTTATGGAAAAGATAGCTTAAGAACTGCTTATGCGACTGGTAGGGGTGGGGTAGTAGTAAGGGGTGTGGCAGATATTGTTGAAAATAACAAGGGAAGAAATCAAATAGTAATATCTGAAATACCGTATGCTGTAAATAAAGCTACTTTAATTGAAAAAATTGCTGATCTAGTTAGAGATAAAAAGATCAGTGGTATATCTGATTTAAGAGATGAAAGCGCTAGAGGTGACGTGAGAATAGTGGTTGATCTAAAAAGAGACGCTTTCCCCAAGAAGTTGTTAAATCAACTATTCAAGTTAACACCTTTACAGAGTACTTTTCACTACAATATGTTGGCCCTTATTGATGGAATTCAGCCACGTATTCTAGGACTTCAAGATATTATTAAAGAACATATTCATCACCGACAAAATGTTGTTAGAAGACGAACAGAATTTGAACTAAATAAAGCTCAAGAGAGGGCACATGTTTTAGAAGGGTTAACTATTGCCCTAGATCATATTGATGAAGTTATTAAAACTATTCGAGCTAGCGAAACTAGCGAAGAAGCTCAAGAAGCTTTAATTAAGAAGTTTAAATTAAGTGAAATACAAGCTAAAGCAATACTGGCAATGCAGCTCAGAACTTTAGCTGGTCTTGAACGCAAAAAGATTGAAGATGAACTAGCGGAATTAGTAAAAATAATCAGTCAGTTAAAAGATATTCTTGCTGACGAAAAAAAGATTTTAGATATTATAAAAAATGAATTAATTGAACTTAAGAAGACTTATGGAGATGAACGGCGAACTAAAGTAGTTGAGGGTGAATTAGGTAAACTAACTGATGAAGATCTAATTGCCGAAGAACAGGTTGTTGTAACGCTTACTTCAGCTAACTATATTAAACGCAGTCCGATCGCCGAGTACAAGAAACAAGGACGTGGCGGTAAGGGAAGAAGAGGAATGCAAACTAGAGAAGAGGATGTAATTGAGCATGTTGTAAATGCATCTACGCATGACTATTTACTATTCTTTACCAATAACGGTAGGGTATTTAGAATAAAAACTTACGAAGTACCAGCCGCTAGTTTAAGTGCTAAGGGAGTAGCTATAGTTAATCTTCTACAATTACAGCCTGAAGAAACCGTTAGTTCAGTTATAAATGTTAACCAGGCTAATGTGGCATTGAATTTAATAATGTGTACAGTTAGAGGAGTTGTTAAGAAAACTCCATTTGAGCAATATCATAACGTACGCAATAGCGGATTGATTGCTATAAATTTGGATAAAGGTGACGAATTAAAGTGGATTAAACAAACTAATGGTGACAATGAAGTGGTTATTTCTACTTCTCAAGGTCAAGCTATTCGTTTTCACGAAAGGGATGTTCGTCCGATGGGTAGAGTAAGTCGAGGAGTTAGAGGGATTAGGCTTAGACCTAATGATCACGTAATTGGTATGGATATAGTTGAAGAAGGATCGGATATTTTTGTTATTAGTAAATATGGTTACGGTAAGAGAACTAAAGTATCTCAATTTACAGCTCATGCTCGAGGAGGCGTAGGTATTCGTTCGGCGATAGTTAATTCTAAAACAGGTGAATTAGTTGGAGTAAAGACACTAATCGATAGTGAGCAAGAAGTTATTATTATCTCTCAGCAAGGACAGACAATTCGTTTAGGTTTAAACGATATACCAGCTTTAGGTAGAGCAACTCAAGGAGTTAGAATCATGCGCTTAAATGATGGCGATCAAGTTGTCTCCCTAGCTCTAGTCGATAAGCAGCCTATCGAAATGTCGGATGACGAGGCAGCAACGGCTGAAAATTAATTAATTTTATCTGACAGCAATAGATGATTTTAGTACAACATAACAATGTCATTTAACACTTGACTAAGGGGCTATAAATCTATATTCTTGGATAAGGTTCGGGGATATTGATGCTATTAGAGTGTCGTTAAACTTGAACAAAGTACGTTAAAAATTTGGTAGTGCAAATCAACGTCAGTTCATTTTTGAACTGTTTAAGCAAAATTAGTCAGTAAATCCTATCTTAAATGATAGGTATATGTTCGACTGGTTAGCTAGGTGAACAGATTCTTTTTTGGAGAGTTTGATCCTGGCTCAGGATGAACGCTGGCGGCGTGCCTAATACATGCAAGTCGAGCGGTAAGGTCTCTTCGGAGATACACGAGCGGCGGACGGCTGAGTAACACGTAGGAACGTACCCCAAAGTGAGGCATAAGCACCAGAAATGGTGTCTAATACCGCATGTGGCCCTAGGGTTAAAGCTTTCGAGCGCTTTGGGAACGGCCTGCGGATGATTAGCTTGTTGGTGAGGTAAAAGCTCACCAAGGCGACGATCATTAGCTGGTCTGAGAGGATGATCAGCCAGACTGGGACTGAGAACGGCCCAGACTCCTACGGGAGGCAGCAGTAGGGAATTTTCCACAATGGGCGAAAGCCTGATGGAGCAACGCCGCGTGCAGGATGAAGGCCTTCGGGTTGTAAACTGCTTTTATATGTGACGATTATGACGGTAGCATATGAATAAGGATCGGCTAACTCCGTGCCAGCAGCCGCGGTCATACGGAGGATCCAAGCGTTATCCGGAATTACTGGGCGTAAAGAGTTGCGTAGGTGGCATAGTAAGCAGATAGTGAAATGGTGTGGCTCAACCACATCTCCATTATTTGAACTGCTAAGCTTGAGGACGAGAGAGGTACCTGGAATTCTCAGTGTAGGAGTGAAATCCGTAGATATTGGGAAGAACACCGATGGCGTAGGCAGGGTACTGGCTTGTTCCTGACACTAAGGCACGAAAGCGTGGGGAGCGAACGGGATTAGATAAATCCTTCCACCGCTCAAGTAGTTATATAACTGCAGAAAAATGTGGAGAAAGGTGTCCCCCAATACAGTGATGTGTTGGTGAGCATCCAGCTATATCGGTGAAACCCCTATAGAAATATACGACATACCATCGTTCTTTAGGGCAACCCCGAGGGAAGTTCGTTTATTTAAAGTAAATATGAACCCCGTAGAGACTATGGAGTAAAGGAGAGATAGTAGATGCCTAATAATCAATTAACGGTATCTTTGTCAGAACAATCGATTGCACTAATTTTAGGTTCACTTTTAGGTGATGGGTCATTGAAAAGGTATAAAGGTTACGAGAATGCTCGTTTTTCTTTTAGGCATTCCACTAAACAAAGTAACTATTTTTACTGGAAAGTCTCTCAGTTAAAAGAGATATCAGGTAAAAAGGCTATATTTTTACAAAAACCAAATGGGTATAGTATTAATAGCAAGCTGCAATATTGCAGCAAATCTTTGCCTGCTCTTACTGAGCTTTACCGCTTGACTCACGAGGATGGTCATTTTCAAATTAAACGAAAGTGGCTAAATAGGATGAATTCACTTTCTCTTGCCATTTGGTGGTTAGATGATGGATCTCTTATTTCAAATACTCGTAAAGGAGTTTTTTGTACAGACGGTTTTGACGAACAATCTGTTAAAAAACTAGCCAATTACTTAAAAGTTGTTTGGAGCATTTCAACAACTGTTGGTCCAGTTCAAGTTAAACCAGACGGTCTTAAGGACCAATACTTTCGTATTTGGATTAGATCTACAGAAGAGCTTAAAAAATTACTTCGATTGGTCGCACCGCATGTTCAAGAAATTGACATGTTATATAAGGTTTTAATCTTATATAAGGATCCTGAACTTCAGCAACGCTGGATTTCTGAAATTACTCAGCTTACTCATTTCGACGCAATAGATATTATTGCTGTAGTTAATGAGCGTAAGAAAAAGCTTAAAATGTTTCAGAAAAAGATATAGTCCACCCATTAATGTAAATTAATGTTAGACCCCGGTAGTCTACGCTGTAAACGATGGATGCTAGCTGTTAGAGGTATCGACCCCGCTAGTAGCGAAGCTAACGCGTTAAGCATCCCGCCTGTGGAGTACGGTCGCAAGACTAAAACATAAAGGAATTGACGGGGACCCGCACAAGCGGTGGAGCGTGTTGTTTAATTCGAAGGTACACGAAGAACCTTACCCAGGTTTGACATCCTGCGAATTTCTCCGAAAGGAGAGAGTGCTTTTATTAGAGCGCAGTGACAGGTGCTGCATGGCCGTCGTCAGCTCGTGTCGTGAGATGTTTGGTTAAGTCCATTAACGAGCGCAACCCTTGTAGTTAGTTGAATTTTTCTAGCTAGACTGCCCTGGCAACAGGGAGGAAGGAGGGGATGATGTCAGGTCCGTATTGCCCTTACGTCTGGGGCTACAAACACGCTACAATGGCCGGTACAAAGGGCAGCCAAGTCGCAAGACGGAGCAAATCCCACCAAAACCGGTCTCAGTTCGGATAGCAGGCTGAAACTCGCCTGCTTGAAGCTGGAATCGCTAGTAACGGTAGGTCAGCTATACTACCGTGAATACGTTCCCGGGTCTTGTACACACCGCCCGTCAAGCCATGAAAGTCGCCAATACCTGACGTGTGAACTAGTTTCGCCCTAAGGTAGGGGAGATGATTGGGGTTAAGTCGTAACAAGGTATCCGTACGGGAACGTGCGGATGGATTACCTCCTTTCTAGGGAGTAAAACTAGCACCTCAAGAGTAATCTAGAGGATGTTAGGTCGATCTCGATAGATTGCTTTATCTATGATGACGATCTATATTATCCAAGTTTCTTGGACGAGACATTTCATCAGATAATTTTATGACTGACGTTTGATTTGCACTACCCAAGTTTTTAATCGATCAATTAAGAGCCCATTGCGAGAGGGCTCTTTTTAGTATTAGTTATTAGAACAGTTGTCATATCTAGATATATTAGCTAAAATACAGCGGTAGTTAATTTCATGCTAAGTATTTTTACCTAAAAACTTAAATAAACTTTGGGGACATAGCTCAGTTGGCTAGAGCACCTGCTTTGCAAGCAGGGGGTCCGGGGTTCGAGTCCCCGTGTCTCCACCATAGTGGCTAATGGGGCTGTAGCTCAGTTGGTTAGAGCGCGTCACTGATAATGACGAGGTCAGAGGTTCGAGTCCTCTCAGCCCCACCAATAATTTATAAAATTTAAGAATTTTAAACATAAGCCTTGTTTTTCTTATAACTAAATAGCATAATCTATGATTACAGCATAGTGAAATAAAAAATTAAAATACTAAGCTGCAAAAAGGTTAAAATAAAACCTAAAAACTTTAAACAAATAAAAACATGCCAAAGCAAAATAAGCTGAAGCGATTGCTTATGGTAAGGAATCGCTTACTAAAAGTAGCTAAGCCAATGATCGTAGTTGGCTTGTTTTTGTTTGTTTGTTTCTCTGTAGTAGTATCTACCAATACACCAGCCCTAGCTGCGGCTAGTAA
>JAJZWH010000065.1 GCA_021846765.1 bacterium
TAGTTTCAGTTCAGCGCATGCCAAGGCTAATTTATAAGCTGCACGACTGACATATTTTTGATGCTTACTTGACTGATAATACTTAGGTCGATTTTGCACAAATCTTGCTCTATAGCCTATCCCTTAACTCGTTCACGATAACTACCGTTGGTCGTATCTATCGACACCAGGTCACCTTGTTTAATAAAAGCTGGCACTTTTATAGTTATACCCGTTTCTAAAACAGCATCTTTAGTTATAGCGCTAGATGTGTCTCCCTTAACTACATTTTCGGTATAACTAACTTTAAGGGCTACGTTTTTAGGCAAATCAAGACTGATCGGTTTGTTTCCAAAAAATTGTAACTGAACTAGATCTCCATCTTTAATATAGCCTGCTAATTCGCCTATTAGATCTCGAGGAACTTCAAATTGTTCAAAAGTTACTTGATTCATAAAGAAGAAAGTTGAACCATCATTATATAAATATTGAACTGTTTGATTAGTAATGTCGGCACTTTCTAGTTGTTCATTGCCCTTAAAAGTCTTTTCCAAAACCTTACCACTAGTCAACGACTTAATCCTAACATTAACAATCGAACCGCCCCTACCAACCACTTTTTGATTATAGTCAACCACCTTATAAGGTTCATTTTCTAAAACTAGTAATGTCCCCTTTTTTAGTTCGGTAATACTTAACATATTAACTGTTAGCTACAAACGGCAATAAAGCAATGTGTCGAGCTCTTTTAATAGCCACCGCTAATCTCCGTTGTTGAGCTTCATTTAGACCAGTTTTCTTTCTTGATTCAATTTGCCCATAGATATTTACGTAACGCTGTAGGGTTTTAAAATCCTTGTAATCGAAATACGGTACATCTGTTCGATGTTTAAAAATTTTTGCCATATAATTTATTATTCTCCTTCACTAATTAAAATGGTATATCGTCTAGGTTTATTGGTTCATCACTGACATCTTCAATAACCACGTCTTGGGTATTTTTTTTACTTTTCTTGGAAGGTGCAGGTGGAGTTTCTTCGTCTGAAGAATTTTCGCCATTACTATCGCTTCGGCCATCCAAAAATGTAACATCGTTAGCTAAAACTTCTACTTTGCTTCTTTTCTGACCTTCTTGCTCCCAACTACGGCTCTGCAAACGACCCTGTACTAAACAACGACGTCCTTTATTTAAATATTGACTAACCCGTTCACCTAACGGACCCCAAGCCACTATATCTACATAATCTGTAGCTTCTTGCCATTCACCATTGGCATCTCGATAACTCCTATTTAAGGCTAAACTAAAACTACAAACGCTACTACCGTTTGGAGTCTGTCTAAGCTCAGGATCTCTTGTTAAGTTGCCCATTAGGGTAACTTGATTTAAGCTTCTTGCCATTATATTTCCTCCTTATAAGACTTATGTCTATTAGTTATGTACTTGTTAAAGTATTTTTACCCTACTCTTAGCTAATAATTGCGTCAAGTTTAATCTAATAAACATTTAATCTTCTTCCTGTTCTTCGCTAGGTTCCTCAATTCGCTCGTCACGCTTAGCGGCTTGTTCTGCTTTAAGAGCTCTAGCCGCTTCGGCTTTAGCCTGCATTTTAAGATCAGACTTAGTAATAAGAAACCTAATAACTTCGTCGGTAATATTCAGCGTAGTTTCGACTTTAGACAAATTACTGCCAGGCATTTCTAAGGTATAGAAAACATATATAGCATATTCATTTTTTTTAATTGGATAAGCTAATTTTCGCTTTCCCCAATTGTCTGTGTTAATTAACTTAGCATCATTATCGGTAAATATCTTTACTACCCTGTCTTCTGCCTTGCTTAAATCAACCTCTAAGCTTGGGTGGTAAAGCACAGCTATCTCATACTGTGCCATAATTTATATCCTTCCTTTGGTTAACTTCACCTTAGTGAAGCACAGCCTACATACCCTAAAGCAGTCATAAGCTGAAGTATTGTAATAAATCTATTATATCTACTTGACCTCTGTTAGTCAAGATTTTAGTCGTTAACAAGTGGGGATAGTTCTAGTTTTCATAAATTTGTGGATCAGGATCGTCGATCGGCGTGATTAATGATTGATCGCTAACTGACCCAAAAACTTCATCCATTGAACTAACTAAGACTTCTCGCGGTCGAGATCCATCTGCCGGACCTACAATTCCTTGTTCTTCCATGGTTTCAATTAACCTAGCAGCTCTCCCATAGCCTATTCTTAATCTGCGCTGTAGCAAACTAGTCGACGCTTTCCTGTTCTCTAGAACCACATGAACAGCGTCTCGCCACATATCATCATCTTGGTTGTTGGTAGATCCATATTCAGCAACTACTCCTCCCCTTCCAGACAACTGAACTGGTTGACTAACCACTTCTTCATCATATTGAGGCGGCCGTTGCATTCTAATAAAATCAACAATTTTAGTTGTCTCTTGTTCTTCAATTAAAGCTGCTTGAATTCTTTTCGGTTTAGGCATATCCGATGTCAGCAATAGCATATCTCCTCGACCCAATAACTTTTCGGCTCCGACTTGATCAATAATCGTTCGGCTGTCTACTTGACTAGCAACGGTAAAAGCAATCCTAGCCGGAACATTGGCTTTAATTAAACCAGTAATTACATCTACTGAAGGTCTTTGGGTGGCTATTACTAAATGAATACCTGCAGCCCGTGATTTCTGAGCTAAACGGACAATTAAAGCTTCAACGTCCCTTGCAGCCATCATCATCAAATCGGCCAACTCATCAATGACAATAACAATATAAGGCATTCCAGCTTCTTTTTTAAATAAGTTATATTGCCCAATATCCCGCTTCCCGACTTCAGCCATAGTCCTCAGCCTTCTTTCCATTTCTGCTACTGCCCACTTAAGAGCACTAATACATTTTTCAGGTTCATTAATAACTGGCGTCAATAAATGAGGAATATCGTTATAAAGCGCTAATTCTACCTGTTTAGGATCAACCAGTATTAACTTTAAGTCAGACGGAGAGTTCCGATACAACAAACTAGTTATAAAAGTATTGATCATAACCGATTTTCCTGCCCCGGTCTGTCCAGCAATTAATAAATGAGGCATTTTAACTAAATCCGCAACGACTGATTTTCCAGCAATATCCTTACCAATAACAAAACCTAAGTTGCCTTCTAGAGTAGACCATTCTGGTGATTCTAAAATCGAACTTATTCTAACAATCGCAGGCTTAAGATTTGGCACTTCAATACCCACTGCTCTTTTACCAGGTATAGGTGCTTCAATTCTAATTGAATGAGCAGCTAAATCTAAAGCTAAATTTCCCTCCAGTGCAGTAATTTTAGTTAATTTAGTAGAAGATGGTGGTTTGAGAGAATATTGGGTAACTCGAGGTCCAATATTAGCTCCTTCCATTTCTACTTCTATATTAAAATTAGCTAAGGTATCATGAATTATTTTGGCGTTAGCATTGACGTTGCCTGGATCTGCTTTATCTTGTTTTTGATTTAATAAATTAAGCGATGGAAATTTCCAGTCAGGATCACTGGCAATAGTTAGGGCTTCATGGTTTTCATTTTTATTCAATTTTTGGGCAGTATTCCGTAAATTAGTAATTCGAGTTGGCTCAACCGGAAAAATATCTTGTGAGTGATGTTCAACAGGCACCCCTTCGTTAAGTTTAAAATTACTTTCTGCTTTGTCTTTTAACTGATTAAGGTCAGTATCTAGATCATCTTTTTGGGCTGGATGTTTTAGCAAATTAGCTAGATCTTTAACAGTTAATCCCAGAGAATAAGCGGCAGCAATTAGTACTAAAATCAAAAAAACTATCACCGCTGGTATTCTATCTAAAGCTGACAAAATAGCACTTCCCAATAAACTGCCGACGCTGCCGCCATGACCCCCAACCCAATTACCTAGACTGTTTTTGTTAGCAAAAAGAACATAACTAAGTCCGCTAAAACTTAATAAAACAATAATGAGACTGGCTAGTTTATCCTTAGGAATCAAGTGGTCTTCTCTCATAAAAATGTAAACACTACCTATAATTAAAATAATCGGGACGATATATGCTGCCCAACCGAACACCCAATAAACGCCATGGAACATAGCAAGCGGTAGACTGCCGCCAGTTCCAAAACCTCCAATAAACAATAAAATAGCTAATAGGAACAGAACTACAGCTAGTGCATAGAGACCAAAACCAGAACTTTCTTTGACGATTTCTGGTTTATTGGTCTTCTTCTTTTTGGTTGTTTTTTTCTTTTTTGCCATTTTATATAATTATACCCTGAAAATCACTATTAGTCTAGGTTTTATCCCTAATTTATATACTCGACTTACGCAAAACTCTAATCTAGCCTAAAATATTCCTTGTGATCTAAAACAAAAAACACAAGGAGGATATATGTCAAAGATTGTGACGTCCGACTACGCTCAGATG
>JAJZWH010000008.1 GCA_021846765.1 bacterium
CCCGGCCTACATTTTACTAAACCAGAGCAGGCATTATTAACAATAACACCAATCTTGACGACTTAACTGGGGTGGTTATGTCGAACTGAGGTTAATAATATTAAAGAGTTAAATTATACCAAACTAAAAGAGGCCTATTTAATGACCTCTGTATCCGAACAAGTGGTGCCCCCTATCGGTCGTGTTTAGAGTGGAATGCTATAAAAGTATCGTTAGTTTCTCTAAAGAGATAGATATTGCCAGAGATATGCTAGGTGAGTATTTTTCAAGGTTTGGCGCCGCCAGCTATGTGAGCGAATATTATACTGGTAAAAGTTCAGCCTGGGATAACTTGTAAGCTAATTTTTTGTCAAAAGTAAGCAGTGGCTGAGCATTGTTTAGTTCAGCATATGTAGCTGCACAGCAATCAGCAAAAGAAACTGCTGGGTTCTCTGTATACACAGGAATCACCGCGCTTATAAGTTCCCTGTTGCAGTTGATTTGATTGAGCGAACTGATCAAATTTAAGCAAGATGCAATAAAATATCTTTCTTGTTTGTAGATTCGCTCCAGTACGTAAACCACTTCCATAAGGGTAGTATCAGCAATATGGTAATTGCCAGTATTACTTAGTAATTCGTGTACGGCTTGCGCTTGCTCTGGAATATCTTGTAATAACCACCGCAAGATACAGCATGCATCAAGACTAGCGGTTCTTACCATACTTATCCTCAACATAAGCGGCTAAACCATCACCGCTTTTATATTCTTCAGCTATTTTACGTAACTTTGTCGGAGTAAATCCCTTTTTCTTTAAGTCGACCTGTAGTTGTGCTCGAATATCGTCAATTGTTGGCGGAATTTGAATATTAACCTGTCCATTAATTCCTTGGGTAATACTAACTCTGGCTCCAGCCTTTAGATTCATTTTATCTCTAATTTTAGCCGGTAAAGTTATTTGACCCTTTGATGTAACAGTTGAATAAAACGTCATGAATAGAAGTTTATCAAACGTAATACCTATTGTCAATGTATTACGGTTATTATTAAGTAATACGTTCTTGAATTTGTTAGATTAATTCTTTTGGTTATTATAAACTAAATAAACGAACAGGAATATACATGAGCACGAATATAGAATTTGAAGGTAAAGTATTAGAAATTAACGAGAAAAATATATTAAAGAAACTTGGTGAACAAAAAGCTAAATTTATTGGTGAATACACTCAAAAAAGATATGTTTTTAACACTATCCCATTCAGCGAAAACAGATGGGTTAGACTACGTAGTAACGGAGAAAAAACAACACTGGCGGTAAAAGAAATAGGAGATGACAGTGTAAGCGGCACAAGCGAGTGGGAGATTAATGTTTCAGACTTTGAAGAGACTTTAGAAATATTAAAAAAGATTGGCATAAAGCCTAAGGGTTATCAAGAGAATAGACGTATAGAGTACTTAATGAATAATTGCCAAATAACATTGGATTTTTGGCCAAAAATACCCGTTTACCTAGAGATTGAGGGTAAAAATGAAAGTGAGGTTTATGATTGTGCCGAGAAACTCGGTATCGATAAAAAAGATATTACAGGCATGAATACAACAAAAATTTATAAAAAGTATGGGATAGATTTAGACAGGATTGAGGACCTAAGGTTCTAGGAAATACAGTATTTTTACCTCAGATATAGTAACGAGACTCTAAAGATTATTAAGAAGTAATTGCAAGCCAAAAAAATAAGAAGCCGACTTGGCCTCTGTATCTGTGCAAGTGGTGCGGGTAAAGGGACTCTAACCCTTGGCCTCGTCCTTGGCAAGGACGCGCTCTAAACAACTGAGCTATACCCGCACAATATAAATTATTCTAGCAAATCTTATCTATTATTAACAATGGTGGCGCCTCCCAGACTCGAACTGGGGACACAAGGCTCTTCAGGCCTCTGCTCTACCAACTGAGCTAAAGCGCCATATTGTTAATTGGTGGAGCATATCGGATTCGAACCGATGACCTCTTGGCTGCCAGCCAAACGCTCTAACCAACTGAGCTAATGCCCCGACTAAACTTAACTAATAATATCAGCTATAACCTTGAGTTCAAGTTTCTTTTTATAATTCTTAAATAATAAAGCTAAAATAAAATATTAAATCTGACAATATATTAAGCAGCGTGCGCGCCCACCCTAGGCTCTTTTTATTTTAACTAATATTTTTGTTTTTTAGTATTTACTTAAGAGCCGTGGCGCACGGCTACCTTCCAAATATATCATAACGTTTCTGCTTAATTAGTCAATATATGTAAAAAATTAGTTTCATCTATTATTGGGGTTTTTAATAATTTTGCTTTAGCTATTTTACTAGAACCTGGCTTTTCTCCAATCACTAAATAATTTGTGTCCTTGCCTACGCTAGATTGAAAAGTTCCACCAAGCATTCTAATAGCATCTGCTGCCTCATCTCTAGATATATTATTCAACGTGCCACTGATCACAAAATTAACTCCACTAAGCTTTCCGTTAGTTTTGGTAACTATTTTTGGCCACACTCCAGCATCTTTAAATTTTTGTAATAACTGTATATTTATCGGCTCGGCAAAGTATTCTACTATAGCCTCAGCAACGACTTGACCAACACCATCAACCCTGGCAAGATCATCAGCATTAGCTTGAATTAAAGCCTCTAAGGTATTGAATGAATTAGCCAAATCAATGGCTGTCTGTACTCCTACATTACGAATACCAAGACCATACACAAAACGAGCTAAAGACGGGTTCCTTTTTTGGTTAATAGCTTCAACTAATTTACTGGCAGATATATCCGCAAAACGATCTAAGTTCTTTAATTGATCTATACTAAGAGAATATAGATCGGCAGGATCATTAATAAGCTGTGCATCTAATAAAGCTATCACGTTTTTCTCTCCCAATCCTTCTATATCTAAAGCTTCCTTGGAAGCAAAGTGCTGTATTTGTTTCCAAGTTCTAGAAGGACAATTTTTATTAGGACAGCGCCAGATAGCTTCATCTATTTTTTGTTTAACCAGTCTGGTTCCACATTCTGGACAATTCGTCGGCATAACAAATTCTTTTTCTAAGCCCAGGCGAAGCTGAGGTAAAGATTGGACAACTTCAGGAATAATATCTCCTGCTTTATGAACTATAACACTATCATTAATCCTGATATCTTTGCGCTTAATTTCACCTTCATTATGTAGGGTAGCCATCTGAACTTTGCTTCCCGCTATAATGACCGGATCTAATACAGCTACTGGGGTAGCTGATCCTGTTCGTCCAATTGATACTATTATATCTTTGATCTTAGTCGTGGCCTGTTCTGCAGCATATTTAAAAGCTATAGCTCCTCGTGGCGCCTTGCCAATTACACCCAATAAGTCAAAGATTTGTCGATCGTTAATCTTAATCACTAATCCGTCAGTATTAAACTGTAAATCCAATCGTTTATTTTCCCATTCTCTAGCAAAACTAAATACATCATTTATATTTAGAAAAACTTGAGCCATTTTATTAACACCAAACCCCAGATTGGCTAAGGATCTATAAGCAAAATCGTTAGTTGGTACGTCGCTAGAATCTTCTCTCAATAAATCGTATGCTCTAAAATGCAAAGCACGTTCACCTACTAAGTGAGGATTAAGTTGACGGATGGTCCCGGCAGCCGTATTTCTTGGATTGGCAAATAAAGCTAAACCGGTAGTAGCTCTTTGCTGGTTCAATTTTTCAAAATCTAGCTTATACATAACAATCTCACCTCTAACCTCAGTTAAACCATTAAGAAACTGGGTATACCCTGGAGCGGAACGTAGCGACAAAGGTATAGATTCAATAGTACGAATATTGGCCGTTACGTCTTCTCCAACAAAACCATCACCTCTAGTTAAACCACGCTGCAAGATCCCATCTTGATAGATTAACTCGCAAGCCAATCCATCCATTTTTATATCGGTAAAAAAAGTCAATTCTTGGTCAGGTGCAAGCTTGCTGATTCGTTCAACCCAAGTCTGCATTTCCTCTAGACTAAAAACATCATTTAAACTAAGCATACGAGTTCGATGTTCTACAGATTCAAATCCCGGTAATATACTTCCAGCCACTCGCTGAGTTGGGCTGTCTGGTTGGATTAGATCTGGATAGAGTGCTTCTAACTGGGCTAATTCGTGCTTTAAACTATCGGCAGCTTCTTCGCTCATTATTGACTCGTTAAGAACATGATAGTGATAACGATAATCATTAATAGTTTGTCTTAGCTTATCTATTCGTTTACTAGCCTGAATCTTATCCATTAACTACTCCAGTAATTCTCGATATAGATTATAGATATAGCTGTGAGCTATGGCTAAAAAAACTAGCGATAAAACTAAGAATATCCATTGAGCTGCCGGAGCAACAAAAATAATGAAAGGTAATAGTACTGTCGAAGATACAATCAACATAGCCAATGGCAAATAAAATAAACGCAATATGATTGGCCAGCGGCGTTTACGGACTAACTCTTTAGCTGATCGTAAAGCTTTAAAAGGAGTCATATCTGGTAGAGTAACAATGTACAGAGCAAATATTGAACTAGATAACCAAAAAACGGTCAAAGCAGATAGCGCCAATGCTAATAGGGCAAAACCTGCCTGTTCAAAGAACGTAACAGCTATACTGTTATTAATTGCGGTCACATATAAATAAATTCCAGCTAGCATAGGTAAAAGCTCTAGACCAATTAATAAAAAGATACCGAAAAAGGGAATAATTGGATACATTCCCTTGTAATAAGCATCTCTAACTCGAATCTTAACCGAATTAGAAGAAGTTCTCAAAGCCCAAATGATAGCCAAGCTGACCATAATAACAGCTATTAATTGATAGCCATAACCACCTCCACTCCCCGAACTATTGGTGCCGGCTGATAATAATAAGAGAGCATAGACTGTGTATCCACTAGAGATTTGTTTATATCGACCGTGTAATAATCCACTAAGTTGTTGGTTTAGGCTAGTAACGTTTAATCCACCTCTCAAACCTTGGACCACTACTACATCAAAAATTCCATAAATTAAAATTATTCCTATAAACACCCATCTATAGCGACAAAGAATTATTAGTGAAGTTTTGGTTAATTGCCAAACATCGGGCAGCCTATGTCTTGGCTTAACTGTAATATCTAATTTATTATCGACACTCTTAGTGTTAGATTGTTTTTTGCTAGTTGGCTTGTTTGGTTTTGACACAGTCTTAGGCATGACTATCCATCGACTCCAGTCTTTTAATCCTTTCTGCAATTGGAGGATGAGTACTAAACAAACCTGTTATACTATGTGCTTTGAGTGGGTTAGCAAAGAAAAAATGAGCCGTTGCAGTGTTTTGTCTTTTTAGTGTACTACCGGTATTAGAAATTTTACGTAAGGCAGAAGCTAAGCCTTCAGGATAACGAGTAGTTAAAGCACCAGTTGCATCAGCTAAATATTCTCTTTGTCGAGATACGGCCATCTGAATTAAAAACGCTACTAATGGAGCCAAAATAGCTGCACCAATACCAATAAATAAAGCTATCTGATTTTCTTCGCTTTGTTTGCCGCTCCTAAAAAAACTCAATCTCAACAAAATATCTGCCAATAGTGAAATCACTGCAGTTAATCCAAAGGCTATCAAGCTAACTCGGCTGTCATAATTTTTAATATGGCTCATCTCATGAGCAAAAACTCCTTGCAGTTCATCTTCGTTCATTATGTCCAATAAACCAGAGGTAGCGCAAACAGCACTATGCTGAGGATCACGACCAGTAGCAAAGGCATTAGGCGCGGGATCATTCATTATATATACCTTAGGCATTGGTAATCCATCAGTAATCGAAAGGTTTTCTATTGTTTCCCAAAGTTTTGGATTATCGCTTTTTTGTATTTGTTTAGCTCCATTAATTGCCAAGCTCATACGCATACCCATAAAATAGCTAATGGCTACATAAATTAGACCACCTATTACTACGCCAATTAAAATATCTGGGCTACCGCCTGCATAGATTTGGACAAAAAGATCAGCTAAAGCGACAATAATTAACAAAAAGATAACCATAATTAATATCGATTTTCTTTTGTTGCGGGCAATTTCTGAATACATAACCTTATTACACCTTGCTATTTACTTACTTTAAAATTGAACATTGACTGGTTGCTCAGCTTGGGCTTCCTGGGCTGCATCTAATTCAAAGTATTCTTTATCCTTTTTATATCCAAGCATGTTAGCGTAAAGCTTAGTTGGAAAAGTTTTACGGCGAGTATTGAAGTCTCTAACCATTGAGTTATAAAAACGTCTTGATGCTTGAATTTTATCTTCAGTATCTATTAATTCAGCTTGAAGCTCTTGGAAGTTTTGAGTAGCTTGTAGTTGTGGATAGTTTTCAGCGACTGCAAATAAACTTTTCAATGTAGAACTAAACTGATTTTCAGCTTGGGCTGTTTGAGCCACTCCATTAGAATTCATTGCTTTAGTTCGGGCATCAGTAACATCTTCGAAAACAGTTTTTTCATGAGCTGCATAACCCTTAACCGTATTAACTAGGTTAGGAATTAAGTCATATCGCCTTTTCAATTGAACAGTTATATCGCTCCAGGCCTCTTCAGTCTGCTGATTTAGTTTAACTAAACCATTATAGTTACTAAATACAATAAACAAACCTATTAAAACAAGAACAACAACTATGATAACTATGACCATATATTTTTTATTAAAACTCCCTTTTACGTTAATATAAGTATACAACAGTAGCCACTAATTCATGTATTATAAGATTAATGCCCAATAAGAATCCAAAACGCACCAAACCTCAGGTAATTAGTGCCATAGTAATTATTTTAATCATTGTAGTTTATGTTGGACTATCGTTAACCTTGCCAATTAAAGCATTGGTTGCCAATCAAGCTAATTCGACCCTACAGATTACTACGCCTGCTAGTAACTTACCTTGGCCTTCTTCTGGTGAAGCAGCAGTTGGTTTTGGCAACGGGATAGTCACCCAATCTCATGGTCTACAAAAACCATTACCTATGGCTAGTACTGCTAAATTAATTACCGCCTTAGCAGTACTCAAAAAATATCCATTAAGCATCAACCAGCAAGGACCAATGATTACTTTGGGTCCAACCGACTACCAAATCTATACTAATTATATAGCTGGGCAAGGATCAGTAGTACCGGTATATAGTGGCGAGCAATTGACTGAATACCAAATGCTGGAAGCTATGCTAGTGCCTTCAGGAGACAATATTGCTGATTCATTGGCTCGGTGGGCCTATGGTTCAGTCAGCAAATATGATAGTTTTGCTAATAACTATGTTAAACAGCTAGGTCTAGATAGTACTCACATAGGAGGTGATGCCAGTGGCTATTCTCCAGCTTCTACAACCACTGCAGACAATTTAGTTAAACTGGGTGGAATAGTTATGCAAAATCCAGTATTAGCCCAAATAGTTGGTATGAAATCAGTTGATGTCCCAAACGTTGGAGTGATGCAAAATTATGACAATATTATAGGAACGGCGGGAATTATTGGCATCAAAACCGGCAATTCTAACCAAGCAGGAGGAGTATTCTTAGGCGCAGCCAAAACGCAAGTCAATCATCAAAGTGTAACTGTTTTTACGGCAATTATGGATGTACCTGGTTTAACCCAAGCTTTAACAGATACCGTTCCACTAATGATTTCATTGGAAAACAGTTTTGCTCAAACCATATTAATTAGTAAAGGAGAAATATTGGGCGAATTTAAACAACCCTGGGGAGGTAATGTCCAAATTGCTGCTCAAAACAACCTAGTAGTAGACGCACTGCAAGGTCAATCAGTAACCGTTAAACTCCACTTAAATCCGTTGAAAATACCAACCAATAAACAATCCTTAATTGGTAGCATATCAACGCCAGCCAATCAATTCAACGCCAGCCAATCTCAACCAGTCATTACTCTAGAATCTACTTCTCAACCCAGTTGGCAATGGAGATTACTCCACCCTAGTAAAATATTTTGAGCAAATAAGCCATCCCTTAAATAATCAAAATAATATTTAGGTAAAATTAAGAATATAAAATAGTTTTGAATTATTTTCTGGTGGGCGCTGAGGGACTCGAACCCCCGACCCCCTCGGTGTAAACGAGGTGCTCTAGCCAACTGAGCTAAGCGCCCTAAAACAACGCTAAAATTGTACCAGAATATCTTAAGTTTCTAAAATAATAAGTCTATTATGGCTTAATGATGAAATGATTGATGATGATCTTGACGACTATTCTTAGAAGATATTTGCAATGAATTGAGTTGACGTTTAATGCTCTCGATCAAAAGATCAGCCATATCTCGACTAAAATTTTCTTTAATAACAATACGCATCACCACCGTGTTTTGTAGATTATTAGCCATAGTATATACAGGAACTTGCCAACCTTCACTCCTCAATTTTTCCCCTAAATCATAAAGAGAAAACGAATTTTGTCTGTCCTTGGATAGCCTAAAAGCAAAAACCGGTAACTCTTCACCTCTACTTAAAAGCTCAAAATAACCTAAAGATTCAATTTTATTAGATAAATATACAGCTGTATCATGACAATGGTTAATAATCCGACGATATCCTCTGCTGCCTAATCTTAAGAAATTATAATATTGAGCTATAACGCCGTTTCCAGGTCTTGAAAAATTTAAAGCAAAAGTAGGCATATTACCACCTAAATAATTAACATTAAAGATTAACTCTTTAGGTAAATCATCGGGATGACGCCATACTATCCAACCTACACCAGGATAAACCATACCGTATTTATGACCAGAAGTATTGATAGATTTAACTCTTATTAGTCTAAAGTCCCATAATAACTCTGGCTGAATAAAAGGGGCAACAAATCCACCACTAGCCGCATCTACATGAATCGGTATATCTAAACTTTTATCGACTTGCAACTGATCTAATGCCTGGCTAATTTCTTTAATAGGTTCGTAACTACCATCTAAGGTGCTGCCCAAAATGCCCACTAGGCCAATGGTATTATCATCACAAGCTTGAGCCGCCAACAGTGGATCAAGATGATATCTTCCCTCTTCTAGGGGAATATACCTTGGTTCAACATCCCAATAACGACAAAACTTATCCCAACAAATTTGTGCGTTAGCACCTAATACGAGATTAGGCTTATCTACAGCCTTACCTTCTGATTGTCTCTTTAAACGCCACCTCCATTTAAAAGCCAATCCTGCCAACATACAAGCCTCGCTAGAACCGACAGTAGAGGTGCCAATAGCACTACCGCCACTAGGCGCATTCCATAATTTAGCCAGTATATTAACGCAGCGTTTTTCAATTTCAGCAGTTTGCGGGTATTCATCTTTATCGATCAAGTTTTTTTCAAAAGTTTCTGACATTAATTTAACAGCCTGAGGTTCCATCCAAGTAGTCACAAATGTCGCTAGATTCATGTGAGCATTACCGTCTAGTTGAATCTCGTCTTTAATCAACTGATAGGCAACATCAGGAGATAAACTATCTATTGGAATATCGTATTTATCTATTGGCTGATTAAGAAACCTAGAGGCATATGTTGGGGTAACAGAATCATCATATTCTGAGTCATTAGGAATAATCTGCTTATGCATACTCTAGATTTTACCATGTATACTATTATCTAAGTTCTGTTTTATCAATATATTCTTTTTACAATAACTTCTAGCTAATAAAAAATATATTTAAAAACTTAGCAATTTATTACTAAATACACTGGGTTAAGGAAAACTGGTGCGCGAGAGAGGACTTGAACCTCCACGTCCATCAAAGGACACCAGCACCTCAAGCTGGCCTGTCTACCGATTCCAGCACTCGCGCTTAAAGATTATCTTAACTTAGCATATGTAACTATTCCTAAAAAATCAACGCAGGAGAATACTAACTTAGTGGCAAGTGATCGTATATATGATCGATACTGTACTCATTGCGGACTAAAGGTTTAATCTCGTCAAGACTAACGTTAATTTTAACCCCGGGATTTAGAGTACCATAAGGATCAAATATAGTTTTAATTTTTTGAAACAATTTATAGACGTCTTCGCTATATAGCTTATCTAGATAAGGGGCTCTTAGGCGACCATCGTTATATTGGCCAGTAGTCGACCCTCCTAATTCTCTTAATTGTCTATTATATTCCTCTAACATTCGAAACGCTTTTTGTCTATCTCCTACTTGACCTAGATTTAAATAAGGCTGAACGTGCAGGTTTCCATCACCCGCATGCCCCCAAATAGCTACCTGAAGATGTTCCTTGGTAAATTGATGATATATAGAATCTATTAGAGCAGCTAATTTATCGACTGGCACGATACCATCATCTATTAACGGGATTGGGCTTAAATGGCCTTCTATATGTCCAGACAATAATGATGATGCGTCTCTTAATTTCCAAATTATCTTTTGTTTATCGCTATCTTCCTCGATGACAATACTTTGAGTTAATTTAGACAGAGTTTTTTGAATAATTTTAATTAATTTTTTCTGTTTATGCTCTTTATCGTTAGCTACCTCAATTAATAGAACGAATTTAGGATATGGGGGAGCAATAACATCTTTCAAATAATTAGCATTGATCGATGAAACATAAGCTAATAAATTAGCGTCAACTAACTCTATAGCATTGGGTAACTCCTTTAAATCTCTTAGGCTAAGTACTGCTGATTGGACATCTTGGATACTCTCAAGATAAGCAACAACTAATGTCGTATCATTGGGTACGATATCGCTATCTAGGGTTATTTCTGTAATCAACCCTAATGTCCCCTGACTACCAACAAATAATGGAGTTAAATCAAAAGATCCATCATTTTGCTTGATATCTACCAAATCATATCCCGCAACATTCTTAGTGACGTTAATAATACTTTTACCGATTATTTCTTTATTTTCTTCAAGTAAAGTATCGACTGAACGATAAATTTCTCCCTCAAATGTAGTTAATCCGAGTTTACGATTAAGTTCTTTTTTGGTTAATTTACCAGTTTCAATAACTTCTCCATTCGCTAAAACAACTCTTAGTCCTCGAACATAATTGCGCATATCTCCGTATTTAAATGAACGCATACTACTAGTATTATTAGCTACTGCACCGCCAACTGTAGAGTATTCTAAGCTAGCTGGAGCTGGTGGCAAAAAACGACCATAACCTAAAAGTAATTGTTGTAATTTACCGAAGTTAAGTCCAGCTTCGACAACAACAATTCCTTCTTTAGAGTCAAAATATTGAACATGATTTAAGTGAGCTGGAAAGGCCATCATAATTCCTGAACCAATGGCTGCTCCACTCAAATCTGTACCACTACCCCTTGCGGTAATTGATATAATTCTGTTCCTTTCTGCTAACTGCCAAGTGAATCGAGCTGTCTTGCGAACGTCATTTTCATTTTTTGGATAAACGATAACACTAGGGGTAAGCGTAAATATACTATTATCAGTAGAAAAATATCTACGGGCAGCGTTGTTAGTCATGACTTCGCCTACCACATGTTCTTGCAAATAATGCGCGACCTTATTCATAGAATATTTGGTGTATTTCTCCCGTTACAATGATAGCTTTAGCATTAGTTTATCTAATACATAGATAATACCACAGCTATCATTATAACGCTTGTCCTAAATAGACCCTAGCAAGCTTTGGTACGGATGAGAGGACTTGAACCTCCACGAGCCTAAGCTCACTAACACCTGAAGCTAGCGCGTCTACCATTCCGCCACATCCGCTTAGTTTATAATGTTAGCCTATATTAGAATTTTTAATCCTAAAACTCAAATTTTTAAGGTTTTGGATCAGTAACATTAGCGGTCAATATTTCCCAGTTTTGTACGTTATTAAATATATCCTTGGCGGAATTTATTTGATGATCAATTAAACCATGAATATTTTGTCTGGTAATGTATATAACTCTCGGCTGATAAAGACCAAGGGCTGGGGCATCTTTTTGCCAATCAGCTAAAAAGGGTTGATACTTAATAACTCTCAACGCTGGATTGAGCCGAGTTCGCCCAGCTTCTAATGCTTGATCAGCATTGGCATTATTGTAATCAGATAAATTAAGTCCTGTCGAACGTGGATCGTATTGAGAGCTATCCCAATAAACAAAGACGTCTGGATCGACACCTATATCTATACCGTCAAGAGTAGCATTATAATTATGATCTTGCAGAGTAGTAGAATAAGTGATTCCACTCTCATAAATAGGTTTAACCTTAACTCCTAATAAACGCCATTGAGCGGTTAGTAGACCAACTACTAGATGATTTTCAGAAGTATTGGTTGTGACTAGATTAAACGACAGCATTTGCTTATTTTTATATCGATATCCTCCGCTGCCTATTTGCCAACCATCTTGTGTTAGGAGTTGTTTAGCTTGACTAAGCTTATTAGTAACTTGAGCATATTTTGGATTATAAGCCAATTGACCAATCAACAATGGCTCGTTAACCGGCAAGGTGATATAACTTAAACTATCAATAATTGCTTTAGGATTGGAGCCCAAAACTAAAGCCCTTCTAACATTTACATCAGCAAGCACACCGCTGTTAGTTTTAAAAAACACATAATTACCTGCTGTTAATAGAATACTATGGATTTCTGTAGAAGGCTTATGGCTAATATCTTTAGGAACAGAATCCAAGCCAGCCACAGCTGTTAATTGTCCTGAGTTAAACGCATTAATCAATTGATTCTTATTAGCAAAAGCACTAATAATAAATTCTCCTATTTTAGGCTTGCCTAAGGCATAGTCTCTAAAAGGAGCCAGAGCTATTTGTTCATTGGCATTTTGAGGAGTATTGCCTATTACTTGAATAGCACGCCATTTAAAAGGCCCCGCACCTATCGGATCGTTTACATTAAAAGCGGCTGATCTTAAATCTACTATAGGTATTTTACTAAGGATATGTTTAGGTATTATTCCTATGGTCAAATTATATGGAAAAGAAGCTAATGGGTTGGGTAATTTAAAAAGAACGGTTAAAGGATTAGGGGCCGATACTTTAATGTCTTGCCAGCTAGAATAAAAAGGAGATTGAGCATTGATATTTTGAATCGTATCAATGGTATATACTACATCGGCCGAAGTTAACGGTTGTCCATCTTGCCATTTTAAATTGGGTCTTAACTTAACAGTATAAGTAGTGCCTTGGCTATTGACACTATAGCCACTGGCTAAACAATCGACTAATTGATTCTGGCTATTATAGGTTAATAAACCAGCAAATATTAATTTAGATAAGCTAGTATCTACTATATTGGTAGCATAAATAGGATTAACATTAGTCATAGTGCCTAAGATACCTTCGCTATAAATTCCACCTGGTACATATTTAATAGTCTGAAAATAGCCTGCTAAACTAGTAGTCTGCCAAACTATAATAATTGTTAATAGCAACCACCAAATAAGCCAACCAGCAACAAACCGACGAATCGGAACTAAACGAGTAAAACGAGAAAATAGCAATCTGTCGATAGTTAGCTCTGCTTTATGCCAGAAGTTCTGAAATTGCTGATAACGACCAGAGACGACTTTGCCTACTTTTTTGTACTTCATGACAATAATAGTTTAGTAGTTAACCAATGGCACTAAATATTAGCGATAAGCTAAAAACAACAGCACAAACAATAGTCAATCTAAAAATTGTTCTCTCAGTTCCTCGTCTTGTAGTGTTGACTTCTCCTGCCCCGCCTAATCCTGCACCAAGAGATGCGCCTCTTGTTTGGATTAGTATCAATAACGACATTAAAAGCATACTGCCTAAAGCTATGTAATCGTATGTATTCATAATATATTTATATATCCCTAACTATAATGGCACTTACTAAATAGTTTACCAGGCCTATAACCATACCAGCAAATATTGCCGCCAAAAAATCTGTTATATGCAATTGTCCATAAAGCTTAGAAGCTAAGTAGACACAAACTCCATTAATGATTATCATGAACAATCCTAGAGTAACAACTATCGCTGGTAAAGATAGAATGACTAAAAGAGGTTTAATTATTGTATTGATAATAGCAAGCACTAATCCTGCGATTATAATCACATAAAAACTATCATACTTAATATTACTAGATAATAAATTGGCGGCTATCCATAGGCCAAAGACACATACCAACCAACGAACTAGAAATCGAACAATAGGTTTAGACATTAATAGATTATTTTAATCGAGTTAGAGCTCTAAAGGCAAGTTTCGACTAAGTATTTCTATGCCACTCTTAGTTATTAAAACATCATCTTCTAGTCTTACGCCAATACCTTCTTGATGAACATAGATCCCCGGTTCGACAGTTAAAACACTGCCTACTTTAAGAGGTTTTTGGTAATCACCAACGTCATGAACATTAAGTCCCAAAAAATGTGATGTTGCGTGTGGAAAAAACTGTCGAATAGATTCGGTTGAAGTGTTGTTAATTAAGCCTAACTGCTTAAGCTTTGTGCCCATAAATCTAACAACATTAGATTCATATGTCTTTAAATTAATACCGGGTTTTAATAAACCTAGACTATATTTTTGAGTTTCTTTGACTGCCTGAAATATATCTTTCTGCCTAGAAGTCGGTTGACTATTAGCATAAACCCTGGTTATGTCAGCGGCATATCCTTGAACACTTGCTCCAACATCTAAAATTACTAGTTCATCATTAGATAATTTGCCATTATTGGTAATATTGTGAAGCGTACAAGCTCGGACTCCACCGGCAACAATCGGCTCAAAAGCATGACCATCTGATCCCCGAAAACGAAAGCCTCGGCTGATATCAGCTTCGATCTGATATTCGTAGCGATAACTGCCTTTAGGCTTAGTTAAAACCTCAGCTAGAGTTTGGCATGTAATGTCTATAGCTGATTGAATAGCTGCTAGTTCTTGAGGTTGTTTAATCATTCTCATATTAGCTAATTGTGATCGAATATCTACTAATTCTAAATCTTGAACATGGTGATGTAATCTTTCCATTAATCTGGCTCTTGCCGGATTAGCGTACATTCCATATTGTTCAATAAAGCTAGGAGCTGGAGCTAGAGTAGCTAAACGTTTAGTTCGCTCTAGGATGCTATCTATCCGTTTCCAACCACTAGCCTCATTAACAATATCACTGACCCCTGATATAGCTTGAAGAGAAAAAGGCTCTATTTGACCATCAAAAGTCACTCGACTACCGTCCCTAATAGGAACAATTAAAAATTCTCTATCCTCATCGTCTATAACCAGAGTAATGTCCGGATCATTGATGCCAGTTAAGTACCAGAAATTAGCATCTTGAGTAAATTGATAACTACTATCTGCTCCTCTCTGAATTAAACCATTGCCAGTAATTATCAGTGGATCATTATTAGCTAATATTTTTTTTAATTTTTTCCTGTTATTAATAAAAAAATCTTGGGTAAATTCAACATTAATCATGCTCCTAGCTTACCAGATTAACGCAAATTACGAACAATAGAAGTTTTTGCTGGTCCAATCAACTTAATCAAATCCTGATCGTCGGCTGCTTGTATGGCTTTTACTGATCCAAACTCCTTCAGAAGTTTTTTTCGAGTTATTGGTCCTATTCCCGGTAACTCATCAAGCTTCGAATTGCTCACTCTTTTTCTTTTTAGCGTCGAATGGTAACTAACAGCAAATCGATGACTCTCGTCTCTAACTCTTTGTAATAATTTAACTATATTCGTGCTTTTAGGTAGAGTTACTAAAATAAAGTTCTGACTGATTATTGCATGACCACCAAGTCGTTGAATAGTCCGATGATTCAGTGCCACATTACTTCTAGTAACATCAATAACAATCTGCTCTTGACGTTTAGCTAAACCTATAAATGGGACTCTTGAGCTATTCCGTTGATCTCGAGCCTTTAGTGCTGCATCCAGTTGACCCTTACCTCCATCAATTAAGACTAAATCTGGATAGCCCCAATCTTTTAAATGTTGAGGACTAAAACGTCTATAAATAGTTTCATTCATATTAAAGAAATCATTATTAATATCTTGTTTGGTTTTAAATTTACGATACTCAGTCTTGTTGCTAGCTCCATTAGTAAAAACAACCATGCTAGCCACCACATCGCTGCCTTGCATGTGACTAATATCATAACCCTCTATACGCTTTGGAAAAGCTTCTAGAGACAACAATTCAACTAATTCAGCGATACCCAGATCTTTAGATAAATCTAAAAATTCTTTATCGCTAAAAATTATTTGTTGACTTAAACGCTGCAAACTAGTTAATTGATTCCTTAATTTAGCAGCACGTTCATAGTCTTGACTATTGGCAGCTAAATACATTTCTTTCTCAATTTCTTTAGTTATTGAGTTTTTTTTGCCACTAATGAAAGCCATTAATCGACGCAAATTAGCTCGATAATCTTCTAGAGAAGTACGTCCTTCCTCTAAACCCGGATCTAAACCTAAATGATAATGTAGGGTTGCTCGTTTTTGTCCAGGTTGACGTTTAGTTGCATACGGAAATACTTTGCGCAATAGCCTTAAGGCTTGTTTAATGGCTAACGTCGAAGTATAGGGACCAAAATAATGTGCTTTATCGTCAAGTGGTCGACGAGTAAAACTAACTGTAGGATAGTCACTATCGTAGTCTATTCGTACATAGACTAGTGCTTTATCATCCCTTAGTAAAATATTATATCTGGGTAAATATCTCCTAATAAGCTCTGCTTCAAGAAAAAGGGCATCAATTTCACTATCTACAACCATCCATTCTAAATCAGCAATTTCTCTTATTAAAACTGCAGTTTTAGGATCACGATAGCGGTTTGTCTGAAAATACTGACGAACCCTATTGCGTAACCTAGCAGCTTTCCCGATATAGATAATTTGCCCAGTTTTATCTTTAAAAAAATACACACCGGGCTGGATTGGCAAATCAACCAATTTACTTTTTAAACTATTATTATCTTGCTCCACAACTTCCATTCTAGCAAAGTACTAAATTAACTTAATTTATTGATAATCTAATAAAAAACGCACATCCTTTTTATGTTATCAACCTATTTGCTTGGCAAATAATTTAGGCAATTAGTACAAGTAGTCGTTTTATATAAGCAATTATTGCACACCAAAATAAGCTCATTACAAGCTAAGTTACTACAGTTTTGGTAACTATCTGTTGGCTCTGCACAATGAACGCATCGACCTATTAATTTTGAGTTATTGGATGCCCTGACGGCCATTCGTTTATCAAAAACAAACAGTGAACCCTCCCACAATCCTTGATCACCAAATTCTTCCAAATATTTAACAATGCCCCCATCAAGCTGATAAACATCACTATATCCTTGATCAATCATCAATTTAGAAAGTACTTCACATCTAATCCCTCCAGTGCAATAAGTAACTATTGTCTTATCTTTGAGATCCTGATATTTAGAATCGGCGATTGCATTGGGAAAATCACGAGTATGAGTAACATTCATGACTACGGCATTTTTAAACCTGCCGATGGCCGCCTCCCGATAATTACGTCCATCAACAAAAATAACTTCTTTGCCTTTTTGCTCAATTAATCGATGAAGCTGTTTAGGTTTTATTTTTTTGCCACCGCCAATAACCCCTTGAGTGCTCACTTGAATTTGTTCGGGTCGACCAAAAGCAACTAATTCAGGTCTTAATTTAACAGACAATTTAGGGAAGTCATCTTGCTGACCTGGACTCCATTTAAATTCAATTGATTTAAATCCAGGGTAAGTTTTAGTTTCCTTAATATAAGCCTTGAGATCTTTAATGTTTCCCCCCAATGTCCCATTTATGCCTTGATTAGCGATAATAATTCTACCCCTTAAATTCAATGATGAAGCTAATTTTTTCTGCCACAAAACTATCGCCAAAGGATCGCTTATTGGAGTAAATATATAATAAAGAATTATTTTTTGCATAAGACCATTATAGCTAGATCACTTCTTAAGCAAAAGATACATAATTAAACTTATTAAAAAAGCTATTACTATAATAAATAAGATATTAAGCCAAAAATTTTTGGCTTGAGTTAATGGTCTAAATTTGGCATCAATAGTTTTTTTATTAACCGATTGTATTGGCTTTTTGCTTATCGGCATCTCAGTCTTAGCTAGCATTTGATTAAAAAAAGTTGTCGACTGATTAATTTCAGAGTAATCTTCTCGGTTATAAGAATCTTTTAACAATGGATCGCGTTCATAATCAAGTTGTTTCTCGATAATTTCTTTACGTAATTTAGGAAGCATATCTTGGTCTTTTAAGTAAGTAACAACCAAACGTCTTAAGGCTCTTTCGCTAAATAGCCCATTATCATACATATGCTTTAAACTAGCGCCTTCAACTATTATTTTTGAACTAATAGCCATCAGTTCTTGACGACGCATTGTTCTGACATGTTCTGGTCGATAATACTGTCTTATATTATTTGGTTTTTGCATTTTTTCTTGGGAGATAAAAACTTTGGTTTCTGGATGCTCTTTATTAATAATCACTTTACCTAAATGCTCGACTGTATGGGGTTTTTTTAAGTTCAGACGAGTTTCATTATTAGCCAAAGTAGTTTTTTCTGGTGGCTGAATATATCTCTTTTGGGAACGTTCTTTTAAATATAGATTTTGAATAATTATTTCTTTCTGACTTAATTCTTTTTCTACTTCTTGAATTTTATTTTCTAGTTTTTTTTGGATATTACCAAGTCGCTTTTTTGTTTTATTCTGACCTTTTTCTTTGCCTAAAAAGTAACTGGATAGGCTGGAAGCCAGAACAACGGATACTGGCAACTTAGTTGGGCGCTTTTCACTTGATTTATTGCTTAGTATTTCTCTATTGTTAGTCGGTAATGAAGAACTCGAGTTATTTATTTCATCGGATCCGTTAACTGAGTGTTGATTTGGAAAATAATTATGATCTATTTTTAACTGTCGAGTGTTAGGCTTAATTTGATCAGCTGAATCTTGATCTTCAGTAAATATCTGATTATCTGAATCGTCTAGATAATCATTCAAACTATTTTTTTGTATGCTTGAATTAAAGGCTTCTTCAGGTTGCGAGCCATCAATAACCTGCTCTAAAAAGTCAACAACCGGTTCACCCATTGGCGTATCGATAATCGGATTTTCAAGATGATCAATGGCTATGGATTTATTAACCAATTTTTCATCCTCTTGAGATAACTCTATATTATTATCCTCGTTATCCTCTTTTATTTGCTCTGGCGGTTTTAAACTATCTTCTCTATCTTTAGATTCAAAAAGAGATTTGGCTATATTTTTACTAACCTCTGCTCTAGATTTTTTTCTATTTTCTACTATCTTTTCTGTTAACGATTTACTCTTTTTAGTATCTTTATCATTGTCATCTTCTTCATCATCGTCACTTTTTTCTTCAGAAGATAATAAAAATTTAGGTATTTCTTCCATGGCTTTAAAAATCTTTTAAATAATCATATTTGCTTAAGTTAACACTATAGTATAGTATGTTATCTACATTACTAGCAAAGTTTTTATGATATTTAAAAACTTAATATAACCCGAAGGCGGCAAAAATGTTTAAAATTAACTATCGAAAACTAGTCGTTTACGGTGACTAGACTTTATATAACAATAAATATTTAGAAATTTTATTTAGAAACTACCTATCAACATCCCCCTAGAAGGAAGGGGCGATATTATGAAACCCGATAAACAAATTACCAAACAAACTTTTGCTGGCTATTGGAAATTTGCCCGCAACTATAAACCGAGCCTAATAATAGCCTCAGGTGGTGTTGTTTTGGCTGTAATTGCTGAAAATATTTTAGGACCTTTAATTGTTTCCCGAACTTTCGCTAAATTACAAACAAGTTACAGCAGTCACTCTGCTCACTTAAGCCTATCCGCTTTTAGTCCTTATTTAATTGGCTATGCTCTAACAATGATCGCTGGTGTAGTTTTTTGGCGACTTCAAAGCTACTACGCTTGGCAATTGGAAATTAGAACGATGAACGATATGTCTAGGGCAATTTTCCAACATTTAACTAAGCTCGGCCAACGTTTTCATAGTGATAGATTTTCTGGTGCTCTAGTTTCCCAAACTTCCAAATATGTTCACGCTTTTGAAAGAATTGTTGATGACATAATTTGGAGTATCTTACCTGGTTTATCGACCTTAATATTCTCGGTAATTGTGATAGCTTTTATTAACCCTATTTATGCACTTGGTATGTTAGGAATCAGTTTACTTTACATAGCTTTAATGTATCGTCGAATTAGTAAGCAACTTCCGGCTAACACTCAAGCTGCTGAAGCCGAAAGTGATGAAACGGCAGCACTAGCCGACGCCATCACTAATATAGAAACGATTAGAGCTTTTGGTAATGAACAATATGAAAATAATAGATTCGCCGATCAAGCTAATAGAGTTTTAAATGCTAACGATAGATTATCTAAAGAAGTATTTAAAAGTGAAGCGTTAAGCCATATTCAAACCAATAGCTTTCAAGTATTAGCTATCATCATAGGTTTGATTGCCGTGACTCATTCTCATGCGGATATAAGCTTACTCTATCTATTGATAAGCTATACTCAATCAATAGTTAATCAAATTTTACAATTTAGTCGTTTGGTTAGAAATGTTAACCGCAGTTTAGGTGATTCTGTAGAAATGACTAGAATATTAGCTATCGAACCTGAAATAAAAGATATCCTAAAACCAATTCCAGCTATATTTCATCGCGGACAAATTGATTTCACGAACGTAACATTTAATTATAAACAAAACAATAA
>JAJZWH010000009.1 GCA_021846765.1 bacterium
ATCTCAAAAGATCTACTGCCGGTCTAATTCCTTGTTCGGCAACCGAACGCGACAAAACAATCACTGCATCTAGTTCGTGTTGAATCATTTGGACCGCCGGATCGCTTAAATCATCGGCTGGAACATAAATAGTCTGAATAGATGTTATCGATCCAGATTCAGTAGAACTCAGTCTGTCTTCTATTGACTTGACATCAGAAAAAATCGTCGGTTCATAGCCACCTTGACTAGGAACTTGATCAAGAATAGTCGAAACTTCGTTATTTGCCTGAACATAACGATACATATTGTCTGCGAAGAACAAAATATCCTTTTTTTGTTCATCTCGAAAATATTCGGCTAGAGTTACTGCCGATAAACCAACTAACATTCTTTGAACAGGATTCTGATCCATTTGTCCGAAAAACATGCAAGTATTATTTAATAAGTCACTACTTTTTAATGTCTCGTATAGTTCTTGGCCTTCACGTATTCGTTCTCCAATGCCCGCAAAGAAAGACATACCGCTACCACTCTTAGCTACGTTATGCATCAGCTCCATAATGAGCACTGTTTTACCAACCCCTGCTCCGCCAATAACTCCTATTTTTCTGCCTTTTACAAATGGAGTGAAAAAATCTATAACTTTAATTCCAGTTTCTAGTATCTGAGCATCGGCTGCCCCAAAACTATTAACTGTTTTCGGCGGATTAAATATATTTCGATGCTTAATTTTAGTCTGATCAACTGGTGGTTGACCATCAATCGGTCGACAAAGAGCATCCATTACCCGACCAATTAAAGCATCTCCTACTGGTATTTCAATACTCTTGCCCTGGCCACTGACAGTCATGCCCTTTTGAATAAAACTATCAGCATTAACATTTAAACAAATTGCCCGACGACCATTATCTAAACTACTAACTAAAAGTGGAGATTTTAAATCGTTATCTACTTGCAACAATTCATTTCTCTGAGGTACATCTTCATCAAAATCTACATCGATTATCAGGCCGTGTATTGACGATACTACACCTTGACTCATACTAATTGCTCCGCTTTTCTTAAACCATTAATCACTTCTTTTAATCTTTCATCAGCTAGAAAACGCTTTGTCCTACTATATTCTAATTTTAAAGCATCGGTCATTTCATCGGCCTTATCGCTAGCTGCTCTCATTGATCGAAAACGACTTGCATATTGAGCTAATTTTGAATCTAAAATTGCTTGGGTTAAGGTAATCTGCATCATAGTACTCTCTAAATGGCTGGCTACAACTTGAGCGCTAGGCTCGAATATATAATTATCTTCGCTGATAATATGTTCACTAGACTTAACTTTTTTACTAGCTGTTTCAATCGCCCTATGTAATTCTATTTTTTTAATATCCTGAACCATTAAGGTGATATATGTTTGGTAAAAAACTGTTGTTGCTCGATATTGTTTAACCTGATTAATTAAAGGCATTACATTGATATTAGTGTCGTGTATTGGTAATTTAAAATAACGTTTAAAGCTAACTCCAGCTTGAGTTAACTCAAGAGCACCATGATGGCCAATAATAATTATATCTTGTTTATCTTTATCGTAACTTTCAATCATCCAATTAATGAGTTTTTGATCAATGTCTCCACTAAAACCACCCTCGGCAGTTATAGCTATATATAGTTCTTTATCTATTACCTGTTTCTCTTCACTATTGAGTCGACCATAACTAAAATTCTTATCAACTCTTATCTGAGAATAGATTGTCCACAATTCATTAAAAAAACGTTCAGAATTTAAAACCTGATCTTTAATTTGGGCAATGCGCATACTGGCTAAACCTTCGAATACCTTAGTTAGTCCAACTACGGATTCCATAGCTGATTGCTCGCTAGCGACATCTATTAAACTTTTCATTTCTTTAGTTCCACTAAACTTACTTTTTGTAGTTCTTCTTTAATCTTTTGATAATCACTATCGTTTTTGATTTTCTCGGCAGCATTTTCGGCGTGTTTTTTTAGAGCCTGAATATCTAACGGTATATCTGATGGCACATGAAGAACGATATCCATCATTAATACTTGGGCCAGGACTGAATAATGTTCAAAAGGGTCTTGATTCATTAATTGAAACATTTGCCTACCCCTATTTAATGCGGCCTGGGATTCGAGAGCTAATTCTGAACCAAAATGAGCAAATTCTTGAGCTTCATTAAAATCTGCCAATAATTTCATAGTTTCTGTGTTAATTATTTTTTGTCTGTCATTTTGACCTACTCCGCCAATACGAGTAACGCTTAATCCGACATTGACAGCTGGTCGCATTTTATCTTTAAAAACTTTCATATCTAAGATCCATTGACCATCAGTAATAGACATAACGTTAGTTGGTAAGTAAGCAGTAATATCACCACCATCAGCTAAAACTATCGGTAGTGATGTTAAAGTTTTATGATTGCTAACTAGTTTACCGGCTCGTTCCAAAAGACTCGAATGGGCATAAAACATATCACCTGGATATGAATCTCTTCCTGGACTAGTTCTACTAAGTAAGGATATTTCCCTGTAGATATGGGCGTGACTAGTTAAATCATCATATATAATAAGAACATCCCGATTAACTTTCTGCCATAAATATTCAGCTATAGCGCAACCAATATAGGGAGCTAAATAACTAGCAATTAACGACTCAAAAATAGTTGAAACTATAACTATGCAGTTATCTAATGATCCTGTCGATTTAAGTCGATTGAGCAAATTATTAATATCTGTGCGTCGCTTAGCAATTAGTACATATATAACCACTACATCGGATTTAGTTTGATTAGTAGCAATTTGGACAGCTAAACTGGTTTTACCAGATTTACTATCTCCTAGAATAGCTAGACGCTGACCCTTAACTATGGGCAATAACCCATCTAATACGCTAACTCCAGTAACCAATAAATCACTTAGACCTTCTCTCTGATATAACATTGGCGCATCGTTAAATACTGGCCATGTAGCATCGGCAGCAATTGGTCCTTTACCGTCTAGTGGCTCACCAAAAACATTGATTACTCTGCCGATAAAATCTTTGCCTACTTTAGTAACTAAATCATTATGTTGAACAACCACTTTCATCCCTATATACAGCCGATTAGTGCCTAAATATAAAACAGCTACATAATCAGTTCTAATTTCATGAACATATCCTTTTGAGCCATCTTCAAACATTACTAATGTCCGAATGTTGACTGGCTGCATACCCTTGACTTTAATCAAAAACTGATCAATACCAATAATCTCTCCAATAGGATTGTTTTTCTCTACTAAATGATCGAAATGACGATTATCGCTCATAGCTAATATTAGCCCGACTCCCTAAGTTTACTCAACAAAAATGATCTCTGATCATCAAAATGATGGCGCAAACTAAAATCATGGAAACGATTATCTGTCCGTATTGTACAGCCAGCAGCTATAGCTGGCTCTAAACCAATATCCAAAACTATTAACTGATTAATGTTGTCTCTAAACCAAGCAATTATTTTAATCATAAAAGAAACTGATGGATCAGTAGCAAAGCTAATATGGACTACAGGTGCGTTCTTAGTTAAATTGGTCAAAAAATTTAAGGATTGCACCCTGTCGCTTTGCTTTAATAAATTTAAGTGGTTAAGAGTTGCAAAGTCATTTAAACCTTTAGAAGTTTTCGGCAATCGCTCAACAGTTGCACCTGTTTGTCGTAACTGAGCTTGTTTAATAAACTCATCAAGATTCTTTAGTTCACGTAATGTTCGACTAATGTCTCCTTGAGTAATTAAGCTAGTGGGCAAAGTATATTGGTCATGCTCCATATTTAATATCCTCGGCTATAGCCTGTTTGTTTGCTTCAAGTTCACTGATGATATATTCTAATTGATCGCTTAAATCAATTTGTTGACCAATAGCGGCCAAAACATAATGATTGACTATGTCAGCCATGTTTTCTTCGAAGCGATTAATCAAACGATTCTTTTCTGCGGCAACTTCGGTATCTAATTTTTCTAATAATTGTTGTCGCTCTTCTTCAATGGTTTCTTTGGTTTTTTCGATAGAATCGACAGCCATTTGTTTAGCGTCCGTTATCGACTGTTCATATTTGGCAAATTCTTCTTTTAGTTTACTAGTCAACTCTTGTTTCATATATTCATTAAGCTGAGAAGTTGTCAATCTTAAATCTTGTTGCAAGAACATAGCATTCTCGCCAATAATCTTTTCAAAATGTAAGCGACCTCGATTTCGTAACTCTTCACGAAATTCATCATTAAAAATATGCTCAACGTCATTTTTTGCAGAATCAAGTATTTGATCAACTCCATTATTTTTAGAAACTTGATTCAAATGACTAATTTTAACTATTAACCAGATAAAAGCTATTCCACCAGCCCCTAGTCCAACTAAGATTGTAATTAGCCAGTAAATTGTCATTTTTGTCCCACCATAAGTATATTAATAGCGCTTCTGCTTATCTTTAATATACTCTAGAATCTAATAATTAACAAAATATGCACAGGTTAACTATTTTTTAAGCAATTTTTTAAGTTCGTCTATAACAACATCGATCTGGGTCTTAGTTGTTTCTCTGCCTAAAGAAAAACGCAATGAGCATTTTATCTGATCATCATTTAAACCTATGGCTTCCAAGACATGAGAAGGTTGTTGTTTAGCAGCACTACACGCAGAACCAGCAGCAGCCATAATACCCGCTTGATCCAAACCAATTATTAAAGATTCATTATCCTGATTAGCGATACTAACATTAATATTATTAGCTAAACGATAGTCTTTTGAGCCATTAATAACAGCCTTTGGGATTTCTTTCTCTAGACGTAAGATAAAATAGTCTCGAATATTTTTTAGCCGATTAGCTTCTTGAATACGTGATTTTTGAGCAATATCTAACGCTTTGGCAAAACCTATGGCAAAAGCAACGTTTTCCGTACCTGACCTTAAATTAAATTCCTGACCGCCGCCAATTATTAGTGGACTTAATTGAACTGTTTGGTCAACAAAAAGCACCCCACTTTGTTTGGGACCATATATTTTCCCTCCATTCAGAGTAAACAAGTCCACGCCTAACCTATTAATATGTAAATCTAGATAATTAGCTGCTTGACATCCATCACTATGGAGCAATAGCGGTAGCTTAACCCCTCTTTTTTTTCTATCTAGTCTAACTTGAGTAATAATTTGAGCTATTTTATGCAATGGCTGAATAACTCCAATTTCATTATTGGCATAGATAATACTAACTAATACTACCGAATCATCAAGCTTTTTCTTAAAATCTACTAGGTTGATTAAACCGTCGGGGTTAACTGCTAATTCTTGATGAATATATTGTTTGGCTGGTTCTCTAATTGAATCATGTTCTATAGCACTAATTAAAACTTTGGCCTTAGGATATGTATCCATAACTCCTTGAATAGCTAAATTATTAGCTTCGGTTCCGCCTGCACTAAAGATTATTTCGTTTTGCTTAGCACCTAACCAAAAAGCAACTTCACTCCGTGCTTTTTGAAGCCTTTTTTTAACACTACGAGCTGCTTGATAATCAGCCGATGGATTGTAAAAAATATCCTTAAAAAAAGGCTGCATCGAATCTAGGACAGTCGAATCAATTGGAGTAGCAGCAGCATAATCCAAATAGATAATCTTCTTGGCCATATTTAAATTACTCTAAAGATTGATCTATTAAACGCTGAAGTTCTTTAGTAACTTTATTACCATAGAGCTTAACCGCTAAATAAAAATTACTTAGTTCTTGGTCACTCAAACGTCGATGAGGCATATTAGGTTGAATTTTAAATATTCCATGAGGACGAACTTCATATCTAGTAGTAACTGACTGCCAATGGCCAATTCTATCTTGCCATTCTTCATGCCAAACCCATGTGTGTTCATCCAGACAAAAAAATTCTCGGCGATGCTTATCGGGTATTTTACCAAATAAAGATCCGCCTATTTTAGCTTCATGTCTAATGACTTGCTTGTATTCTTCATCTTTATCGATTGGCACACTTAAGGCTTTTTTTATATAATTAATCATACTTTTTATGCCGCCTTATGTTGGTCATAAATATCGTCAATATCTTTCATAATAGCCATTGTATCCAAACCAGACTGTTGATTTGGTAGTGGGACTAACGGATTTTGATGAGACGCAGATGTTAATTCTGATAATTCTTCACTGTTTGGATTGGTTATAGGACTGATAGAGCTTATCTCAATTTGACCTGTTTGAGATTGTGGATGTTGATCTAATTGGGACCATTGAGCATCTGGACGTTCTATTCCTCTTGAATCTAACTCCCTGCCTGCACTATCTGTGGCCTTACTAGTAGCAATCCCTACGAGTCTCAAACGTGTCGGAAGCACTTCAGTGCTAGCTCGTGGCAAGCTATCTAACTCTTTAGATGTATTATCAAATATTTTCATAGCACAATGTTCTATTATATCCCAAAAAGCAAGTGAGCGTTATTGGTTGTGAATAAAGCTATCTGCTCTAAGCTTTCCCCTCTTAATTCGGTCAAAAACTCTGCGACCGTTCGTACATGTTTAGGCTCATTTATATTACCACGATAAGGTACTGGTGTCAAGTATGGCGCATCTGTTTCAAGCAATAATCGATCTAAGGGAATGCTTTTTATCATAGCCAATTGTTGAGGATCTTTAGTAAATGTACTGATCCCATTGACACCAATATATAGTCCTCTCTGTATGGCTAAAACTAAATTATCATGATTATCTGTAAAGCTATGTAGAACACCTCTACTTGGTTGACTAAAATTATCCAGTATTGACCAAAAGTCGTTAAAAGCTTCTCTGACATGAAAAATCATTGGTAAGTTATACTTAATTGCTAAATCTATCTGGAAAATTAACATTTGACGTTGATCTTCAGCTAATGAATGATTATAAAAATAATCAAGTCCACATTCGCCAATAGCAATGATTTTTTGTTTATTAGAACTATTTGATAGTGTTAAAAACTTTTCTTTTTCTTTTGGCTTATTGATATAATTTCTAGCTTCGTGCGGATGAATACCAATAGCCGCAAAACAATTATTATGACTAAGAGCAAAATCTAGGGCTAACCGACTATCTGATAAATCACAACCAACACAGATAAATTGGCTAACTCCAGCTGCAGCTGCACTAGAAATGACTTGTTCGGCAGTTAAATTTAGTTTTTGCCACATAGAATGAGTATGATCATTCCCTTTAACTCCTATAGATTGTATGTGACAGTGAGTATCAACTAGTTGCATTATTTTCTTTTTTAGGAAACAAAGACCCCTCAATAACCACTACCTTACCTCCACCTATAGCTTGTTTGATTCTATTGGCACTGTCCGGTAAAAAAGGTAGTAGCAGATCAGCAATCTCACCTAAACTACTTAATATATAGGCTAAAATTTCATTAAGATGCTCTTTATCTCCTGTTTTAGCAACATTCCATGGCTTTTCTTGATCAATATACTGATTAAGACTCCTAATTTGATCCCAAACTACATCAATTGCTCTATCGAACCGACAAACACTTAACGCTTCCTGATAGGCGCTCATATCGTGTTCTGGGGGTGGAATATTGATAACCTCTCCATCTAAATACTTAATAGCCATCGAAATTGACCGTTGAGCCAAATTGCCAAGCTCATTAGCCAGTTCATTATTATAAGCATCGTTAAATTTAGCCCAACTAAAGTCTCCATCATCATAACTTGGTATATGTCTCAGCATATAGTAACGAAAAGCATCAACTCCAAAAGAGTCGACAACTTCAAAAGGATCAATAACGTTCCTTAACGATTTGCTCATTTTCTTGCCGTCTGAAGTGACGAATCCGTGAACATAAAGTTGCCTTGGGAAAGGCAGGCCCAAAGACATTAGCATAGCTGGCCAAATAGCTGCATGAAAGCGAATAATATCTTTACCGATAACCTGAACATCGGCTGGCCAATATAACTTAAAATCTTCATATTCAGGATAGCCCAAAACAGTTATATAGTTCATCAAAGCTTCAAACCAAACATACATAACCTGAGTCGTATCTCCTGGAACAGCTATTCCCCAATTAATCTTATCTTTTGGTCGACTGACCGAAATATCGTCTAAACCTTGTTCTAAAAGTGACAAAATCTCATTTCTTTTAGTTTGTGGAACAATCTTAAAATGTTCAGAGATAATCGCTTGTTTTATGTCTTCAGTATAAGAACTTAATTTAAAAAAATAATTTTCTTCTTCTATCTTTTCATAGGGACGATCATGAGCTGGACAAATACCATTATTTGCCTTCACTTCAGTTTCTGTAAAAAAGGCTTCATCACCAGTACAATACCAACCAGTGTATTTACTTTTATAGATATCTTTATTCAATCTTTTCCAGATTTCAGCTGCACGTTGTTCGTGCCCTTTATCTGTAGTCCGAATAAACCGATTATTGCTAACATTTAAAACTTTAGTAAGTTCTGAATATTTGGCTGTTATTTGATCTGTATATTCTCTAACGTTTTTGCCTTCAGCTTGAGCTTTTTCAGCTATCTTGCCGCCGTGTTCATCTGTTCCAGTAGAATAAATAACCTCATCACCCCTAGCTCTAGCAGTCCGTGCCAAAACATCAGCATATAAAAGCTCCATAGCAAAGCCGATGTGAGGCTCAGCATTCACATAGGGAATTGATGTAGTTACATAATACTTACTCATATTTATTGATCTTCCTAATCTGCTTGGTATTTAAAAACTATTTAACGCTTATTAATTTTAACAATTTTTAGTTTTTATTGCTTGTTCTAGAAACTATCTGAAAATCTATAATCGATTTTAGCTGAAACTTTTTTTATTTATCAGCTAATAATTGTTTAAATTCTTCTCTTTCGCTTAAATCTAGATCAGTAAATAAATCAGTTTCATATTTTTCAGCCATTTGATATAAATAATCCTGATTATATCTTGGATAGACATGAAAATGAATATGATCTTGTTTTAGCTTACTCTTAGGTAAAAAGGGTCGATAATTTTGCCTGATATCTACTCCTTGACCTAATTTATCGACTAACTTCTTTTCAATAAAAAAGATCAACTCAAAAATTGATAAAAGCTCTTGATTAGTTAATTGCCAAGGTTGTTCAATATGTCTTTTAGGAATAACTAAAAAATGACCTGGTACTTTTCTCGGATTACTTAAAAAAGCTTGGGCAAGCTGATTTTGCTTTAATATTTCTCCTTTTAAATCACAAAAAGTACAATCACTCGATAAGTTAGTCATATAATAATTTTATCTCCTTATTAGTTAAATGATTTTATTAGCCACGTTATCTGAGCTGGTGTGGTGGGGTTACATGGGTTTGAACCATGGACCTCAGCAATGTGAATGCTGCGCTCTAGCCAACTGAGCTATAACCCCATTTAAACATCTAGTTTACATTGCCTTAAAGATTATAATCTAGAATGGCCGATCAACGTAATCTTGAGATAATCTTTCAAAAATAGCATTAGTCCAACCAAAGCCTACTTGAGAAGGATACAACCCCTTAAGAGGTGGTCGTTCAGGAAAGACAACATTATATTTTTCCAAAAATACACCATGAGCATTAAACCAGTTTAAATTATTAGATAGCCATTTATTTGCAATTCTCCGAGCATCTTGATGATAACCATATCTTTCCAGTGCTTGAATTACGATAAACTGCAGTGGAGCCCAACCATTTGGATATGCCCATTGAGTAGGCAGTGAGTCAGATACAAACGGCACACTTGGAGAAAAGTCTGTTGTTGATAATCCACCCCTATTTTCAAACCTCCTAAGCGATTTAACTAACCCTCCTGCCTGAACTTCATTAACCATTCCAGCCCACATCGGAAAGTAAGCGGCGAGACTGGCTACTGATCCTCTTTTTTGCCTAGTAAAATCATAGTCAAAATAAAGACCCTTGGAATGATCCCACATTAATTCATTCATTGTTTGTTTGCGTAATTCAGCCGCAGCTTCCCATTCACTAGCTTGAGCTAAATCATGGGTCATTCGACTGACACGAGCAAAGTCTGTTTCATATTTATAAAGTAACGCGTTTAGATCTACGGGTAGATAATTAAGAGCTTTTCTGTTGAAACGAGGAGTCATATCCCAACCACTCTCAGTTTCAGCAATATCGTTGAGATAATTATAATCATAGTATCGGCTAAGTCCTCTAAAAACTTGACGAGCGTGTGGCTTACGCGTACCCATCCAAACTGTATGATATTCAGCTTTAGCTGCCTCCATATGTTCAGTCAACCACTTCATATCCATCTTATAATGAGCTTCAATGTCTAGAATAAAAGAAGTTAAAAAAGGCGGTTGAGACCTGCCAAGCATATAATATTGAGAAGAATTAGGTATTATTTTGAATCGGTTATACAAATATATAAGATCATCGACTATGCCGATAATTAATTGTTTGTTATTCTCTTCCCAAAGTCCTTGAACCATAAAATAGCTATCCCAATAGAATAGTTCATCATAATCAAATTCATGACCTTCAGCATAAGAAGGGACTAGATAAGGATAAGGTAAACCTATCAAGCTACCCTCGTCTTTTGTATGACTCCTAACTAAATGAGGCCAATAATCTTTTATATAAGCCCTAGCAGCTTCAACATCTGTCGGTTGTAAAGATTTTTCTTTATGGTGGAGGGCACCGCCAACGTATATTTTTGCTTTTTCTAATGTTAACATTACTAATTTAAGACTAGTCTCGCCAATCCTAACAGTCAAGATAGTATTTATGCTTATATATTAAATACAACATTAATAATCTAAGGTGTCTATTTTTTCTTCTCTGGGAAAACCCAATACTTATACCATAAATAACTCCAAACCGTAAAGAAGGCTGAAGAAATAAAGAAACCAATATATGGAGTTATACCAACAGACTTAAGGCCACCAATAATTAAATAATCAATAATGAAGCCTATACCTTCAATAAAAATATATCTTCCGCGGTGTTGCAATTCGCTTAAATGAATACGATCAGAAAAAGCCCAATGGCGCTGAATGATATAGTTACTTGTCCAACCAATGCCGTCTGCTAGAATTTTTGCTGGAAACCAATTCCAATGAAAAACACTATAACCTAAAGCAAAAATTGCATATCCCAACCAAAAATAAATACCACCACCGACCATATACTTAAAAAAACGGCTGTATTCTTTTTGTTTTTTGGTATTTTGTTGGTTTTGAGAGATCATAACATCAATACTACAATAATTAGTTGTTAATATTATAAATAAGAGCCTTCTATATTAAATAAAAATCTAAATGGCGAAGCATATTCAAATAAGTTCACCCCTTCATTATTGATGAAATTAGTAGGTGGTACTTAATCCTTGGTAACAACTATCTTGAGTATAAGTATAGACAGGGTTATAACAAAGATGGCACAAAATTAGGTTTTAAAGGGATCGATCACCGTTAACTTGGCAAATTTTTGTCTGTCGTGAAGATCTTCACTGTAGAGAGTATCACAATTAAGATCTATAGCTGCTTGCACAATTAGTGCATCATAATAGCCTAGGGAATATCTGTTACGTAAATCCAGTGCACTCTCATAAAAACTTGGGTCTGGAGTATGGTTCATAAGAGGAAATAATATTTCGGTAAGTACAGTTTTTAAATCTGTCGTAGCCATGAACGGCCGTTCACCGCGTAACATTACATAGCAAAACTCCTGCACAACCTGGGAACTAACGACAGCCTGACTTTGTATCGACAAATCCTCTAATAGGTCTTGAGCTATACGCTGTTTTCTTAAGTCACTAGCATCATGCGCATACACTATTACATTGGTATCAACGAAAGCTGTTTTTGTCATTTAGCGTTCGTTCATTTCTTCACGAGTATACTTACGGTCTGTTTTCACATAACTGACCTGCTTCATGATTTCCCTAAAACGCTCAGAATATCAACCTCCCCAAGTTTTAGAATGTTGAGTAGCGACTAGGGGTTATTACTTACTCTTAGCCAAATACTTATCTGCATATGAGCCCAGAACATCATTTATCATAGTCTGGTACTTTGCGTCATTTTTCCTGGCATAGGCTTTATAAAGATCTAGGGTATGTATATCTATAGATATGGTTATCTTCTCTTTTTTGGCTCTTTGAATAAATTCCTCTGGTGAGGGAAGAAAATCTTCAACTATAACAGCGTGCTCCAATGCTCCGTTAATATCGTCTTGTGCATCTGTATATCTAACGTTGCTCATATCTTTCCTTACCTTTCCGCCAGTATCCAGCACCAATTATGCGAATACGGCTATTTCTTATTGTGAACCTGACGGTGGCTATTTGCCCGTCTGAAGTTTTGCCAACACAAAAATATCTTTTCTCTGACTTAGAATGGTCAACATCAAACATAACTAACCTATTCTTGTCGGTGAAGACAGACTTGGCTTTATTAAATGATAGACCATGTTTGAGAATATTGACTTTGTTTTTATCAGTATCCCATTCAAAGTCCATACCTATTATTATACATGTTATAATATGGCGGTCAATCTACAGAAACTATTAACAAGACCACCTTTATCAGAGGTCAAAGTGTTTATACTTGGTGGAGCTGCCGGTAATTGCAACCGGGTCCGTCGGTTTATTTTGATTAGTCATCTACAAGCATAGTTTATTTTATTGTTTCTTTGGTGACAGCTATCTAAATAAACAAACATTCTGTCACTGCAGCCTAGTATTTCTTATCTAAGCACCCTAGACGATAGTTACTTAAGAGCATCCAGATATATAAAGCACCTTTGCGCTATCTGGCGTCGGGCATAGGTGCCGCTCTAGATTAAACTAAAGCTGGTGCTAAAGCAGGTAGCGTAAATAAATTACGTACGTATGCTACAGCTGATTTAAAGTGATTTGCATCTACTTATTGGTTGCCTATGTCGCTGACAAGCGGCTTGCCGATCTAATCTATAAAGCCAACGTCGAGCTTAAATTTCAGCCCCATATATTATTATTGGCACTTGCTAACAGTTAACTCCGTTAAGCAATAAGCTTATTATATCACTTAATAGTCTGATTTTTAAATATTTCAATGGTTAGCTTATTCCACTCATCTAAACTGAGTGATTGAGCCCTAATATTAGAATTTAGACCAACTTTAGTTAAAATTGTCCTAATAGTTAATTTATCCTTGTTCAAACCAGCGCTTAAACTATTAAGAAGTGTTTTGCGTTTTTGGCTAAAACCTATTTTAACTATTTGCATAAATTCTTTCTCTAAACCTTGAGGCGTTAATGAGGCATCACGCCTAATCATTTTGATTATTCTTGAATCTACTTTTGGTGGCGGATTAAATAATTCTGCTCGAATTATCGGACCAAGTTCTACTAACCAATACGCTTGAGCCATAACCGCTAAAATCGACATTTTCCCGGGTTTAGCAGTTATGCGCTCGGCTACTTCTCGCTGAACTAACAAGACAACCACTTTTGCCTGATTTGTAGATTGACTGAGTAAACGTATAAGATAACTGGTTAAATAATAAGGTATATTGGCAACGCATTTATAGTTTGGCGGTAACAAAGATAGATTATAGTTACGAATGTCCTGGCTAACAATTTCTACCTTGGACTGATTAGCAAACCTAGACTTAAGTCTATCGATCAATAAATCATCTACTTCAACTGCCACTACTCGAGCAACATTTTTAGCTAACAAATTGGTTAAACTACCTTGTCCCGGACCGATTTCTAAAACAGTGTCGCTTAAATTTAAATCAGCAAAGTGAACTATACTCTCTAAACTAGTTTGATCGTTAAGCCAATGTTGTCCCAGTTCTTTCTTAGCCGTATCCATGTTTTACCAATTACCGTTTGCCATCCAATAATTTAGCGCCCCTTGCCAAGTATCAAAATTACTACTACCGTAATGAGCATACCAATTACACCATCTTAATTGAGTAACCGGATTGGTCGCCCAATCAGGCCCCCCGTCCTCATTAGTATAAGACATCTTAATTGCTGGGGTTGATTGACACAGACCGTATCCCACTAGTGCATATGGTGAATATTGCTGAGAATAGGTTGCCGGACAATAGCCTATATCTCCTTGCCATTTAGTTGGACACCAACCTGACTCATGGCTAACAATATAATCTACAGCCTGATAGTCTTGCGGCGGAATACCTGCAAGAGCCATATCCCCTTGAATTCCAGAAAGATTAGTCCCTTCAACAATAATTTCGGTTACTGTAGGCACAGTTATAACAGTTTGAATCTGAGTTCGACCGACAACTACTCCATTCTGAAGTTTATCCTGATATGTTATAACTTCTTGACCAGCTGATCCTTGCTGACGAACCGCACTAGTTCCAAAAGCCAGAGAATTATCATAGATAATGTCGGTTGGCATTGGAATTGTTTGGGTAATTGATTGTAGTTTTTCTCCATTTCTAATTAAGAATATCTGCATATTCGCTGTTATGGGCGTATTTAAAGTAGGCATAACTTGATCCTGCTTGGTTAGAACTATATGTTTTTCACTCATTAAAGCCCCTACTGTTGTAGCATGAGTCCTAACTACTAATGGAGTACCATAAAGATTAAGATTAACGGGGGTTGCTCGATTTACAATAACCTGTTCTCCAATAGCTAATTGGTTGATAAAATTATTAACTGGTACAGTATTAACATAATCTTCTGGGTAAAGCTTTATGCCAGCTTGAGTAGCGATTGCTCGAGGAGTAGTTGCCGCACTAAAAGTATATATATGCTTAGAGCCAACAACTATCTCCACTGGAACTGCTCGATAGATATTGATTCTAAAATCATCTTGGTTAATTTTAGTGGATAAATTCGGTTCTACAACATCACCTTGATGTAGTCGTATACGTAGCTTATTTAATAATTTACCGACCGTTGGTTCGGTAGAAGGAACAACTTGCTGAACGTTATCGTGATTAATTATAACCACCAAAGGACCAGGACCTTGTTGTGCTCCTTTGGGTATAAATAAAAAATATCCTCCTAAAGTTAACAAAGCTAAGCCAGAAAAAACAAATAAAGGGACAGCAAATGGATGTTTGCTAGCCTTAGTAACTCTACGTAAATGATAACGTTGAGCTTTAATTAAACGGAGTTTGAATCTCAAAAATTTTTTTCGCATATATATGCAGTAGAACTAGTAAAAACTTGATAAATATTCTTTGCCCTACTTATAGTTCTTATTGTATCAGAAGATAGCTCTAAAGCTTTTCGAGTGGAGCAAATCCAACATCTAATTTTCGAGTTCCTTTTCCCTTAAAAAACACTGTTGCTACATCACCGTCCATATCTAAAACTGTACCGATGCCAAATAATTGATGGCGAATACTGTCACCTTCAGATAAATCAGGCACATAACGTGGTTCATCTTTAAGCTGCTTATTTACTGCTTCAGAAGGCATTCCCTCAACCCAATCTGAAGTTACGCTGGCATCAATTTCATTTAAAAACCTACTCGGAGGATTATGTTGAACTCCTCCGTATAGCAACCGAGAAGAAGCCGAAGTTAAATATAGCTCTTGTTGTGCTCTAGTGATACCGACATAACACAACCGTCTTTCTTCTTCCATCTGTTGTTGATCGTATAGAGCTCTAGAGTGAGGAAAAATATTTTCTTCCATACCGACCATAAAAACTACCGGAAATTCTAATCCTTTAGCTGAATGAAGAGTCATCATTGTAATTGCATCGCTTGAAAGATCAACAGAATCGATATCGCTAATTAAACTTATCTCTTCAAGCAAGTCGGCTAAAACATAGTCTTGATACTCTCTAGCAACACTTAACAACTCTTTGACATTTTCTTGTCTAGCCTCTCCTTGAGGAGTACCATCGGCTAGATAGGTTAAATAATTTAGTCGACTAATTAACGACTCTATTAAATCTGCTGGATTATTATTGCTAACTAGTTGCTGGAAGCTAATTATTAAATCTGCCAAATCCCTAAAGCCATTAATAGCCTGATTGCTTAAACCAGGACAGTCAACACACTGACTTAATCCTTCGAGCAAACTTAAACCACTCTGGTTTAGCCAAAGTAAAAATCGGGACATGCTTTTTGAACCAATCCCTCTTGCCGGAATATTAGCAATCCGTTCAAAGCTAATTCTATCCTCAGGTTGAAAAATTAATCTTAAATAAGCTACAATGTCCTTAATTTCCTTGCGATCATAAAAACGTTGTCCGCCAACTACGCGGTAAGGCAGTCCAAACCTAATAAAAGCTTCTTCTATTGCTCGACTTTGAGCGTTTGTTCTATAGAGTAAAGCGAAATCTTGGTATTTTCTTCTTCCTTCGCTGACTGCTGAATATATTCTTAAAGATATAGTCTCAGCTTCTGATCTCTCATCCCTGACCTGAATTACTTGAACAGGCGAACCTTGTTCAGAAGCAGTCCATAGTTGTTTATCACTACGATCGGCGTTCTTAGTAATTATCGCCTGACCGGCTGCTAAAATGTTTTTAGTAGATCGATAATTTTGCTCTAATTTTATCACTGTACATGGTGAATAATCTTTTTCAAAATTTAATATATTACGATAATTTGCTCCACGCCAGGAAAAAATTGTTTGCCAATCGTCACCTATAACAGCTAAGTTTTTCGATTGATTAGTTAACAATTTAACTAAATTATATTGGGCTAAATTAGTATCTTGATATTCATCAACCATGACGTATTTAAACTGTCTCTGCCATTTTTCTCTGACCGCTTGCTGGATGTTTAATAATCTTACTGTTTCATTGATCAAATCATCAAAATCTAAACCCTTAGCTTGTCTTAGTTCTTGTTGATAAAGAGGATAGACTCTAGCCGCTACTAAAGCAGTTGGCTGATTAGCTGTAGCTGAGTATTCTTCTGGGGTAATTAATTCATTCTTGGCCGAGGATATAAGGTTGGCAATATTGCGAGCTGGAAAAGCCTTTTCATCAATCATCAGTTGTCGACAAACACGTTTGACTGCCGCTAGACGATCAGATTCATCAAAAATAACAAAAGATTTGGCTAAATTAATTGCGTCGGCATCAATTCTTAAAATTTTGACGCATATTGAATGAAAAGTTCCCATATACGGCATAAAATACCTATTTTCTGGGTTAACTCCTAATAAAATAGCTACTCTGTGGCGCATTTCCTGAGCCGCTTTATTAGTAAAGGTAACTGCTAAAATTTCTGGCGGAGTAGCCTTATTGGTAAATAATATATATGCCAATCGATGGGTTAAGGTTTTAGTCTTACCGCTACCCGCTCCTGCCTGAATGAGCAAGGGCCCTTCAGTTGCTAGTACTGCCCTAGTTTGTTCTTCGTTCAAACCAACCAAAAGCATTTGCTCAGTATTAGCCATTAATCTTCTCCTTACTATCTATATTAAGCGATTATCTGTTCAGTGTAAAAAAATGTGTATGAGGAAGATTATATGTATTAGCTATTAAACCGGCGTCTAGAGCCACATCTACCCAGGCAATAATCAAAACCAAACAAATCAATAAACCAATTAGTATTGTTTTTTTATTCTTGCTCTTTTCTTTACCGTTAATAGGTAAAAAAAACTTTTTACTCGCAATTAGTTCATTTAGATGAGCTTGTTTGGCTAAGCTAGCGTTTAACTCAGCTTGTTGGTCTTGATTGTCTTGCGGTTTTTCTAGGGAATCGACTTTGTCTGGTTGTCCATCTACCGACTGTGTAGTGGTCTTTATTTCTGGTTGATCAGTAGCTAAATCCACACCCTCAACTTTGGGGGAAACTTTTTCAGGTTCGATTTGATTTTCGTTTGCAGAAATCTCCTTTTTTAGAGACTCCGATGGTTCTAATTTTAACTCTCTTGGTTCCTCTAAAATTGAATTTGGCTGTTTATCTGGAGAGGTTTGATCATTGGACGACAATTGATCAGTTAAAGGACTAATTTTTAGATGGTGAGTAGCAGACTCGTTTGTTGGTTCTGATTGATTATCGTTCTGATTATCTTCAATAATGGTTGAATCACGGACCATCGGACTATGACCTATAATAATAGATTTAGAGTTTGCTGGCTGAATAACAGATGAAGGTGGACTGACATCTATAAGTTTTTTGACTGACTTGTTATTAGCTTCGGCCATCTATTATCCTTTATCAGCTTGATCTGAATCATTAAGAGTGGCTAAATGAACCCCCATAATAATATCTGCAAACTGTTCATAATTTAAACTAGCGTGACCAACTAATAGCCCATCAATCCCCTTAATAGACATGATGTCTGCTACGAACTCTGGTTCATCACTACCACCATAAAGTACACGGACACTGTCTTCGACTTCTTTGCCATATAATTCCCTCACTTGATATCTAATCCAGCTAACTGCTTTTTCAATAATATCTGGTTTAGCTGGCTCACTGCCACCTATAGCCCATATTGGTTCATAGGCTAAAACTATATTAGATACATCTTCGCTGGTTAAATTACTTAAAGCAGTAACTATTTGATCGTGTAATATCTGTTTTGTTTCTCTTTGAGCTCGTTCCTCTTTAGTTTCACCAACGCACAAAATAGGGATTATATTATTTCTGACTGCTGCAGCTACCTTATCTCTAACAGTTTCTAGACTTTCGTCAAAATATCTTCTACGTTCAGAGTGCCCAATAATAGAGTACTGGACCAATTCTCGTAACTGCGCAAAAGAAACAGCTCCAGTAAAAGATCCTTCGTCTATAAAATAACCATCCTGAGCAGCTAATCTAAACTGTCGCCTATCTATTTCGTTACTTAAAGGCTGTAAGCATAAATAATTTGGTGCCAATACCACTTCTACGCCTCGATGTGGGTTAACTGTTTTAGATAATCGATTAACTAAAACACTGGCTTGATGAATAGTTAAGTGCATCTTCCAATTGGCTACAACTAATTTAGGTTTTTTCATAATGCTTATATATACTATTGTACTCTATTATTTATCTAATAAAGCCTCGACGCCGGGTAGTTTTCTGCCGGCCATTAATTCCAAACTAGCTCCCCCTCCAGTAGAAACATGATTAAATTGATTAATTAAGCCCCTATTTTCAATATAGCCAACAGTGTCTCCACCGCCTACCAGACTATAAGGTCGATGCCCAAATTGACCTAGTAGAGCGTCAATCACTAACTCTGTACCATGAGCATAAGGACCAACTGGGCCCTGTAGTGATTTAACTTCTGTTACTCCCATACTGCCGTTCCAAACAACCGTCTTCACTAACTGCATACACCCGCCAATAAAAGAACCACTAAAAGGACCAATATCTAATATCTTTTCATGACTAGCAATTGTTCTAGCGACTACCGGTACATGCTTTGGATAGTTTTCAATCTCGGCAATCACATGAGTTCCCCAGTCTACAATTCTGGTCGGGCTAGAAGGATCGACTTTACTAGCCACGACCGCATCTTTAGGCATAGAAAAGACAAAATCCCTTTGACTCGCTTCTTTTTGAGCCAGACTAATAATATCTTTAGCTAGGGGAATTTCTGCTTTATCGGCTAAACTTTCTCCTATAAATTGATCTTGAGCTAGTAAAAAAGTATTAGCCATAGCTCCGCCAATAGCAACTATATCGGCAAGCGTTATAAATTTTTTAATTAACTCTATCTTATCGACAATTTTAGCTCCGCCAATAATCGCCATCATCGGACGTTCTGGATTAGCCATTACCTGAGTAATGGTATCTACTTCTTTTTTTAATAAAAAGCCAGCTACGCTTGGTAGAAAATGAGTAATGGCATCAGTTGAAGCGTGAGCTCGATGAACTACTCCAAAACCATCTTGAACAAAAAGATCAGCTGGTTTGGCTAACACTTTAGCAAAATCAGCATCGTTTTTTTCTTCCTCTGGATGAAAACGTAAATTTTCCGATAAAAGTATTTCCCCTGGTTTTAATTGTTTAAATTTATCATCAAACTGCTTACCAATACAATCGTTGGCAAATAAAACCTTAGTATTAGTCAATTTAGCTAAAACATTAACTATTGGCTCTAGGGAATAACTTTTAACAACCTGCCCATTGGGTCGCCCCAAATGAGAAATCAATATCAATTTAGCATGATGTTCTAATAAATATTTTACAGTTGGTAGAGATTGCTTGATTCTATAATCATCTGTTATTTTTTGGTCAGCAATAGGCACATTATAATCAACTCTGACTAAGACAGTTTTGTTATCTACATCAACATCTTGAATAGTTTTTTTAGTAAACATTTTAATCTAGCATCCTGACTTTTATGGTATCCGTGGTACCGACTACACCCGGATACTTACCTGAGGCAGTAACCACAACGTCTCCTTTTAGAAAAACCTTTTTTTCTCTTAACCAATCAGTCAACTTAGTTGCAGCCCTTTTGTCAACAGGACGGACGTAGGAATCGACTCCATAAACTATTGTCAATTGATTGGCTGTCCGTTGATCACTAGTAACAGCTATCAAAGGAATCGAAACCCGTTTGCTAGCTATATTAATTGCCGTAGCTCCAGATTTAGTTTCAGCTACTATAGCTTTTGCTTGAATACTTAAGGCCAATTTAATAATAGACTCAGATATAGCTTCTTGAAACGTATGATTAGTTTCATTATTGAAAATTACACTTAACGGCGAATGGGTCTCAGTATAGCGGATAATTCGCTGCATAGTTTTAACAGCTTCAATCGGATAATTACCACTTGCTGTTTCATCGCTTAACATTAAACAATCAGCT
>JAJZWH010000066.1 GCA_021846765.1 bacterium
ACTTTGACTACCCGGAAAATAATGACTTTGTAGCTGTTAATCAACTAACTATTATCCAAGGAGACAGTAACCGACGACCCGACATTGTACTATTTATTAATGGCTTACCTTTGGCCGTTCTGGAAATAAAAGACCCAACTGATGAAAATGCTAAAATCGACAAAGCCTATAGACAACTCCAAACCTATAAAAACGAAATTCCGTCATTATTTCGCTTTAATGAATTACTAGTAATAACTGATGGACTAGATGCTGAGATTGGTTCAACGTTTGCGGACTATGAACGCTTTTTATCATGGAAAACAATTGATGGCCAAAAAGAAGCCAAAAAAACACCAATGATGGAAGTACTCCTGCGTGGTGTCTTCGACAAGGTTCGATTACTAGACATTGTGCGTAACTTTATAGTTTTTGAAAAGAATAACAAAGCAGGCAGTGGCTATATAAAAAAGCTGGCTGCCTACCACCAGTATTGGGCAGTCAATAAAGCTGTCGATTCAACACTTCAAGCAATCAAACCCGATAGCGATCACCGCATTGGCGTGGTTTGGCATACTCAGGGCTCCGGCAAGTCCTTAAGCATGGTATTTTATACTGGCAAAATAGTCTTAGAGCCTGAACTTAAAAATCCAACTGTTGTGGTTATCACCGACCGTAATGACTTAGATGATCAGCTATTTGGCACATTCGCCAACTGTGAAGAGCTACTTCGTCAAACACCGGTGCAAGCTGAGAGTCGAACCCATCTTCAAACACTCTTGCGGGTTGAGGCTGGGGGTGTAGTATTTACCACTAATGCTAAGTTTTTTCCAGAAGACGATAACGATTACCCGACCCTAAGTGAACGTAGCAATATTATTGTAGTTGCCGACGAAGCCCACCGTAGCCAGTATAACTTTATAAGTGGTTTCGCTAAGCACATTCGTGATGCTCTGCCTAACGCTAGTTTTATAGGTTTTACCGGGACTCCTATTGAAGCAGCTGATCGATCCACACCAGCAGTTTTCGGAAAATACATTGATGTTTACGATATCCAACAAGCCGTAGAAGATCATGCCACAGTCCCTATTTTATACGAAAGTCGGCTCATAGAACTTGATATCGATAAGGAAGCTCGTGAACAGATAGACAAAGAGTTTGAAGAATTAACGGAAGGTGAAGAAATTACCAAAAAAGAACAGCTTAAAACCAAATGGGCTCAAATGGGAGCAATTATTGGTAATACTAGCCGTATAGTCAAAGTAGCAGAAGATATAGTAAAACACTTTGAGTTAAGGCGTAGTGCTCTGGAAGGAAAAGGTATGATCGTATGTGTCACTCGCCAGGTGGCAGTGGATCTATACAACGCCATTATTGAGCTACGACCCGAGTGGTACTCTAAAGAAGATAATGAAGGATTTCTTAAACTAGTTATGACTGGTGGTGCTACCGATTTAGTAGAATGGCAACAACATATTCGCAACAAAGAACGTCGTCAAAGATTAGCTGAACGCATGCGTGACTCAAATTCAGATTTGAAACTGGTAATCGTCTGCGATATGTGGCTAACCGGTTTTGATGTACCCAGCCTACACACCATGTATATCGATAAACCAATGAAAGGTCATAACCTCATGCAGGCTATTGCCCGAGTAAACCGCGTTTGGGGCGATAAACCAGGTGGTCTTATAGTTGATTATTTAGGAGTAGCTACAGCTTTACGAGAAGCCTTACAAGATTACACTAGTAGCAATGGTAAAGGAAAGCCAACGCTTGATCAAAATCAGGCTGTAACCTTTATGATTGAAAAGTACGAGATTATTAAGCAAATGCTACATGGCTTAAATTGGAAACCGTACTTTAGCGGTAATACTACTAAACAGATGCAAACTATACTTGACGCTCAAGATTTTATCTTAGGATTAGATGATGGTGAAAAAAGGTTTCGTGATGGAGTTTTAGCTCTTTCAAAAGCTTATGCATTAGCCGTTCCCCATCAGAAGGCTTTGGCAATCAGTGATGATGTTGGTTTTTTTCAGGATGTTAAAGCTCGTCTAGGTAAGTTAAGCTCATATCATTCTTCTGATGAAGATTACGGCCTGGCTATCAGGCAAATTGTCGATAAAGCTATAGCCCCTTCCGGTATCCTCGATATTTTCTCAGCAACTGGTATTGAAAAGCCCGAGTTAAGTATTTTATCTGATGAATTCTTAGCAGAAATTAAGGATATGGATAGACAAAATTTAGCAGTTGAGGCTCTACAGAAACTACTTAAAGACGAAGTTAAAGCTCGTTTTGCATCCAATGCTCTAAAGGCTCGATCTTTTGGTGAGATGATCGAAACAGCTTTAACAAAGTATCGTAACCATACTATAGAAGCAGCCCAAGTAGTTGAAGAGTTAATTGCTGTAGCTAAGGAAATCCGAGACTCTGGCAAGGAAGCCAAGGAACTTGGCTTAACTCCAGATGAAGTGGCCTTTTATGATGCTCTTGTTAGCAACGCCAGTGCTAGAGACGTTATGGGAGATGGGCAACTTAGGAAGCTAGCGGCACTTCTAGTAAAACGCGTACGAGCTAACATAACTGTTGATTGGACGCTTCGTGAAGATGCCCAAGCTCGTTTGCGGATTGAAGTCAAACGACTACTTAAAGAATATGGTTATCCACCAGATGAGACCAAACTAGCAACTGAATTAGTACTAGAACAGGCCTCATTATTTGGAGATGAATTGAGTGAATAATACAAATAGAACGTTTACTCATTTCCCATAATTGTAAACCGGACTATTTTTAACAAAATCTTCTATACTTTTCTTTACGATAAGATAATATTTTCTGGCCTCTACAGGATTCCAAACACCACTCGGCATTTCATGTTTAAATTTTTTGACATGTTTATTTAACCATGTACTACTACCTATCATAGGGTCAATTTGGTCAACAGAGTATTTGCTTGCTAGCTCCGCCATTACTTGTCGAAATTCTGTCTCGTTCATAGTTTTATTTTAACACCGCAACAATTAATAAAGTAATTTAAGTCAGGGACGCAAGGTCTTAATTTTATACGGTTCATCAACGGCGTTAGGGTACTTGTTATGAGTCGTTTCTAATACTTTACGAACTATCACTTCAGTTTGTTTAGATGTCGTGCTTTGCACTAAACCTGATTTATCAAGTTCTTTATAAACATATTGATCATCTATACCGGCAACTATCTTAAAATCTTTATATTCAGAGAAACCATCTCTGCTATCAAATTTGAAGAATTTAGGCTTTGAGTCCTGGAATCCAACTAGGATAAATATTAAAGGTTCATTGGTCGATCTTGGCCCATCCTTCTTAAACTTATCGCATAATAAATCTTTAAACTTGTTATATATATCATTAATGTTAACAAGCTTAAGTTTCTTTATATTGCAAGAAAATGAATTTAAAAAATCATCTACTTCATCCTTATTAATACCATTACCAGCAACGAGCACATAGCAATTATTTGTTATTTCGTACATTTTTTTAGCATCATTATATGTTTTACTATTATTCTGAATATTACCCCTAAAAGAGTCAGAACCAATAACAATAGAATTGTTATTATGCACTGCTAAAACTAAGGTCATAGTATTTATTATATTCTTATTCTTATAATATAATCTTAAATTTAGTATTTCTATTCTCAATAATTTTAGTTCAATCTAAATTAAAGATCATGTTAAAATACAATTAGAAACTAAAGCAGGATAATATGCCAGATAAATCAGACAAACATACCGGCAAGAAAATTCGAAAGTACCGCAATTTGCTTGGATTAAGCCAGGTTGCCCTAGAAGACAAATCTGGTGTGCCATCAAATACTATTGCAAGGCTGGAACGTGGAGAGCACACTGCATCAACGCCAGTACTTAGAAAACTTGCCAGAGCTTTAGGTGTAACAGTAGACGATTTGCTTAACTAGTCTAATTATTCAAGTCTAAAGGTTTTTTATTGCTATCGACTTTTTGTTGCAATTCCAATAGTTTCTCAGGATTATCATGAGCCATTTGGTGGAAGTCGGAACTCATATCTTTTAACATAGCAATAGCTTCCTCACGCGAGGCATGTTTTGGATCAAAATGCTTTTTATAAAGCATTGCTGATTTAATTTCTTCTTCACTGGGTTTAAATGGTTCACTAGTC
>JAJZWH010000067.1 GCA_021846765.1 bacterium
GACTATCTAAGGCTTTTATACGCTAGAATTGGTATACCTCATTGTCCTATTGATTTTGTTGTTGTTGAGCGTCGAACCATCGACTCCATAATTGAACAAATTATTCTTCAACATAGACAACAGCGATCTATTATTTTAGCACCAATAATTATTGATAAAAAAGGCGCTTTTGAACATATTCCTGAACAATATCTACGAGCTGGTTATGCTAGAGCTAGAGTTGATAATATTATTTATGCGCTTGATGAATTCCCGGAGCTAGATAAAAATGTTCGTCATAGTATTGAAATAGTCGTTGATCGTTTAGTGATTGAACCAGACAACAGGGGAAGATTAGTTCAAGGAGTGGAGCAGGCTTTGGATATTTCCGATGGAAATGTGTATATTTTAAATGCCGACAATCAACAAATAAATACTTATAGCATGCGCTATGCATGTCCCAATCATCCAGAAGTAACAATTCCAGAATTAGAGCCACGAACATTTAGTTTTAATAATCCTCATGGTGCATGTCCGGTGTGTACAGGAATAGGTTCGCGCATGGAAGTTGATCCAACTTTGGTGATTCCGAATGGTCGTTTGACTATAGCTGAAGGAGCCATCAGGCCATATAATCGAATTAATGTCGATAATTGGTACATGAAGAAATTAAGCGCAGTAGCTGAGCGTTATAATTTTTCACTCCATGTGCCTACTGGAGAATTGAGCGCAGAACAAATTAAGAAGATACTTTATGGAACAGGTGACGAAACTTACCAGATTAGATTATCTGCTGGCAGAAGTTTTAATACTACTTATGAAGGAGTAATTCCCAATTTAGAAAGACGACATCGAGAAACGGATAGTGATTTTATTCGTCGGGATATTGAGCGTTTTATGCAAGAGCGACCATGTCATATGTGCCACGGGCTGAGATTAAAGTCAGAGGTTTTGGCTATCACTATTGGCGACAAGTCTATTATGGATGTTTGTCAACTTTCAATTACTAATGCTAACAATTGGATCATTAATCTTAAATTAAACCCAACAGAAACTCATATAGCTAAATTAATTGTTAAGGAAATATCCGCTCGTTTACAATTTTTAGTGGATGTTGGTTTAGATTATTTAACTTTACTACGTAGTGCTACGACATTGAGCGGTGGTGAAGCTCAGAGAATAAGATTGGCCACTCAGATAGGATCGGGTTTGATGGGCGTGTTATATGTTTTAGATGAACCGAGCATTGGTTTACATCAGAGGGACAATGAACGATTAATTAATACTCTAAAAAGACTCAGAGACATTGGCAATAGTGTTATTGTGGTTGAGCATGACGAAGAAACTATTCGTAGTGCCGATTATTTACTAGATATTGGTCCGGGAGCAGGAATTCATGGAGGAAAAGTGATAGCTTCTGGAGTGCCGTCGGCAGTCATTGAATCTGGAGTGGGAATTACGGCTGAATATTTATCCGGTAGTAAAACAATCAATTTACCAAAAAATAGAAGAAAAGGTAACGGTAAGTTCTTAGTTATTCAAGGAGCCAGAGAGAATAATTTAAAAAACATTGACGTTACTATTCCACTAGGAGAGTTAGTTGTAGTTAGCGGTGTTAGTGGCTCTGGTAAATCAAGCTTAATTAATGATATTTTAGCTAAAGAATTACTAGCTAGATTACATAGAGCTAATACTGCTCCAGGAAGACACGACGACATTCAAGGCATTGATCAATTAGACAAAGCAATTATTATTGACCAAAGTCCGATTGGACGAACCCCACGCTCTAATCCAGCTACATATACTGGCTTATTTACACCTATTCGAGAATTATTTGCCACTCTTCCTGAGGCTAAACTACGAGGATACACTGCTGGCAGGTTTAGTTTTAATGTCAGGGGTGGAAGATGCGAAAATTGTAAAGGTGATGGAATTATTAAGATTGAAATGCATTTTTTGCCAGATGTTTATGTTCCTTGCGAGGTTTGTAATGGCCAACGTTATAATCGTGAGGCCTTAGAAATTCATTATCGAGAAAAAAATATTAGCCAAGTATTGGCTATGACCTGCGAACAAGCCTTGGATTTTTTTGCTAATATTCCAGCTATTAATCGCAAACTGCAAACACTAGTAGATGTTGGATTGGGTTATATAACCTTAGGTCAACCAGCTACAACTCTAAGTGGCGGTGAGGCGCAAAGGATTAAATTGGCCAGTGAGTTAAGTAGACGGGCCACTGGAAGAACGTTATATATATTAGATGAACCAACTACCGGTTTGCATATGGCCGATGTCGAAAAACTACTTAATATGCTCCATGCTTTAGTTGCTGCTGGCAATAGCATGATAGTTATTGAGCACAATCTAGACGTCATAAAAAATGCAGACTATGTTATTGATATGGGTCCTGAGGGTGGAGATAAGGGTGGAAAAATAATTGCTCAAGGTACTCCTGAACAAATTGCCAAAGTTAAAGACAGTTATACTGGCCAGTTCTTGGTTAATGTTTTAAAAAATAAACACTAAATAGGCACCAATAATATCAACATAACCTAAGATTAATTTAAAAATAGAGTAACAAATTATCTAAAAACTGATATAATCTATTTTAGGATAAAACAACTCTTAAGTTTTTGAAGAACTAATATAATCGTATATTAAATAAAAGAGGAAAAGTTAGGTAATGGCTCAAGAAACTATTAGCTTAAGTTTAGAACCACGGACAATTGTCGGCAAATCAGTTAAGCATTTAAGAAAAGCAGGCAAAGTTCCAGCGGTAATTCATGATCATGGTCGACCATCTATAATTGTTGAGGGAGATAGGGTGACTTTGCTGAAAGTATATCAGCAAGCAGGCAAACACCATCCAATTAGTCTAACGACTAACGGTGTTAATTATACTGTCATGATTAAGACTGCAGAATTTGAACCTCGAAAACATCATCTTAATCATATGGTATTTAATGCTGTAGCAGCCGACCAAATGGTTGAAGCTGAAGTTCCAGTGCAACCTAAATACTCAGGAGATAATGAATCCAGTCCAGCCGAAAAAGCTGGTTTAATAGTCTTGAACAATATTGAAACTATAGAAGTAGAAGCTTTACCCAAGAATTTACCAGATGTTATCTATTATGATGGCGATAAGCTAATTGAGATTGGTGATCATATTGCCGTTGCTGATCTTTTAGTGCCAGAGAATGTAACAATCAAGACAGATCTAACCCAAGCAGTAGCCACAGTCTATGAACCAAGTGCCTTAGCCGCTGCTAATGACGCTGTTGGCGGTACCGAAGAAGAAACTGAAACAGAATCAGTAGAGTCTGAAGAAACAGAAGAAACTCCAAGCGAAACCAAAACGGAATCTTAGCAATAGTTCTAGCAGTTATTTTTAAGTCTTATAAAGTCTAGTCTTTCATGAATCCACCGGATTGATGACTCCATAGATCTTTATATATACCGTTCATTCTTAATAGTTCTTTATGAGTTCCCTGTTCTTGTATCGCTCCATCACTGAGTACGACTATTCGGTCCATTTCTTGAATAGTGCTCAAACGGTGAGCAATAATTATAGCTGTTCTGTTATCCATCAATTTCCAAAGGGCATCTTGAATGAGGATTTCACTAACACTATCCAGGGCACTAGTAGCTTCATCCAATATTAAAATTGGTGCGTTTTTGAGCATTGCACGAGCTATAGCTACGCGTTGTCTTTGGCCGCCACTTAGTTTTATGCCTCGCTCGCCAACTAGCGTATCGTACTTGTCTTCTAATTTTTCAATAAAATCATGAGCATGAGCCATTTTAGCTACGGCTATTATTTCCCGTTCACTAGCTGCTAAATTTCCGTAACTAATGTTTTCTTTTAAAGAACGATGAAATAACATTGGCTCCTGAGGTACGTAAGCGATATGTTGTCTTAAAACCTGTTGGTTAATTTGGCTAATGTTATGATTGTCGATGCTAATTGAACCGGCTTGGATATCCATAAATCTTAGCAGTAATTTAGTAATTGTTGTTTTGCCTCCACCGCTTGGACCGACCAGACCAACTTTTTCACCGGGTTTAATTCTCAAGTTTAAATTAGTAAACAAAG
>JAJZWH010000010.1 GCA_021846765.1 bacterium
CCAGTCCTCTTCACCGTATGCTGGAGCTAAATGAACAATACCCGTACCATCATTGACTGTTACGTAGTCTGCATGCCAAATTTTATGAGCATTTAATCCTTGCCTTTCGAATAATGGTAAATATGATCTACCGACCAACTCTGATCCTTTAAAAGTTTTTAATAGTTTATATTCAAGGGGTTGATGTTTTTCATCTGTTAAGGCCTTATTCACTAAATCTTTAGCTAAAATAAGTTTTTGGTTATCTAATAAAACTTCCACATAATCGACTTTTTCATTAACCGCAGCAGCCGTATTGGCAGGCAAAGTCCAGGGAGTAGTAGTCCAAGCCAATAAATAGCTATCGCTATCCTCTAACTTAAGTTTTACATATACCGACGGATCTGAATCGTCCTTATATGAGTTATCTTGGGCAACTTCCGCCTTAGATATAGGCGTTGCGTCTCGAATACAATAAAGTAATACTTTTTCGCCTTCATATATTTTGCCGGCCTCATATAGTTTTTTAAAAGCCCACCACACTGACTCCATAAAATTTTTATCCATAGTTCTATAAGCACCCTTAAAATCTACCCAACGGCCAATTCTTTGAATAGTAGTTTCCCATTCATTGCCAGTTTGAACCATGTTTTCTCGACAAGTTAGAATATACTCTTCTAAGGATATCTTTGTACCAATGTCTCGTTTGTCTTTAATTCCTAATTTCTTTTCGGTAAATACTTCTGCAGGCAACCCATGACAGTCCCAGCCCCAGACCCTCTCGACGCGTTTTCCTTTCATAGCCCAATACCTAGGCACAGCGTCTTTAGTAATACTAGAAAGCAGCGTACCATTATGAGGAACTCCTGTAATAAAGGGTGGGCCGTCATAAAAAACGTATGATTTATCGTGAGATCGCTGGTCAATAGAACGCTCAAAAATATGATTTTTTTGCCAATAACCAATTAGTTCTTTTTCATAGATTATTGGTAGACGACGAGTTTTCTGCTTAAACTTCATTCTTGCTCCTTTAAATAATAAAACCTCACTAAGGCCATCGGAGTCTTATGATTAAATCCAAGACGGTACCATCCGATTTCCTTTGAGGTTTAAACTCAAAAGCACTTAATTATTTAGATGCTTACGGGATCTTACCGACGGGTTCTAGTCCACTAATGTTAGTGTTTCTTCCCGATCCTTGCAGCTGATAACTGCTCAAACGGATTTATTTATATCTCATTATAGCACTTACTATCCTTGATCAAGGGCATAATAGCTAATATCGTCAATTCGAGGCAAATCATCGTCACCCTGCCAAACTTGCAATATTGTGCCATCATCTCTCAAGGCCAGAATCGATGGATACCTAGTAACATCATACAAACTAGACATAGCCATGCCTTCTCGATGATCAACGTCTAACATCTCTACTTTAGATGATGGATGCAAATTTTTAAATTCTCTAATGAACTCCTCAACAGTTTGACGATGTTCAGATTTTTCTTTGTAAAGCACTAGTACTTTCATGTTAGAAACAATTTTATCATAATATTTAGTTAGTAAAAATAGCTGGTTCTGCTAGCTCTTGATTACTTCTATTCTATTTTAATAATCATAGAACAGAAGTAATCTTTTGTCAGGGTTATGGCCTTAACTACAGCCAGTCGTGCTGCCACAAGAAGTACAGACAAAGCAACTACCTGATCGTTGGGTAATGTTTCCACAATTGTAACAAAGAGGCGCAGTCTCATTGTTAGTAGTAACATTTTTGGGTTGACCATTATCTGTTACTTCGGTCAGCTTAACTTCTTCTAGAGAAACTTTTTCTGTCTGGTCTTGAACAGGCTGGTCATTTATTAAACTAGTCTGAGTTTGATTTAAATCAATATCCTCAAGATTAGCCATACCTAACTCTAGTCGATCATCATAGCTCAAATAATCCATAGATAATCGCCTCATGATGTAATCGGTTATCGAACTAGCCGTACGTATTTCCTGATCGTCAGTTATTCCATAAGGGGCAAACGAGGTGCCTCTTAATAATTTAGCATAGTGCTTCAGCGGAACACCATATTGTAATCCTAAGCTAACTGATATAGCAAAAGAATCTAACAAACCACTTAGAGTACTACCTTGCTTGCTAACATTAATGAACAGCTCTCCGGGCTTGCCGTCTGGGTATTCACTAACAGTGAAATAACCGTCTAGATCAGCAACTTGAAATTTATAAGTTCTACTTGTTCGAACTTTTGGCAGTTTACGCCTAGCTGGAGCGGTAATAATAATCTTATTATCTTCTTTGGTTTTGAGTTCTTGTTCGCTAACTCCGTCTTTTTTGGCCATAGATAAAGGCTGAGCTACTTTACAATTATCTCTATAGATAGCTACCGCCTTAAGACCCATTTTCCAGGCATCAATATGTAATTGTTCGATATCCTCAACGCTAACATCTTCAGGCATATTAACTGTCTTAGATATAGCGCCCGATATAAACGGTTGTACAGCGGACATCATTTTAACATGTCCTAAATAATGAATTGCATTATCTCCCATTGAGCAAGCAAATACTGCTAAATGTTCTTGTTTTAAATGTGGAGCACCAATTATAGTTTTCTCTACATCTATATACTGAACGATATCGTCTATTTGATCTTTGCTATAACCTAGCGTTTTAAGAGCTCGCGGCACCGTTTGATTAACGATGCTCATCGTCCCTCCACCTACTAATTTTTTAACTTTGACTAGCCCTAAATCAGGTTCAATACCAGTAGTATCACAATCCATCATTAAACCAATTGTTCCAGTTGGTGCAAGAACGCTAGCTTGAGAATTCCTAACTCCATAACGTTGACCAAGTTCAACGGCCTCGTCCCAAGCATTAGCCGCAGCATTCAGCAAATCTTCGCTAACCATGGCAGCATCAATCTTAGCTATCTCTGAGCGATGTTGTTTAAGCACTCTAATCATCCCTTCCCGATCTTTACTGAAACCGGCAAAAGGGCCAACTTTAGCTGCTAGCTTAGCTGATGTAGCATAAGCGTGACCAGTAAGCAAAGCAGTAATCGCTGCAGCTTGGGCTCGACCTTCATTACTATCATACGGTAAACCTTGAGCCATTAAGAGAGCTCCAAGATTAGCATATCCTATACCTAACTCTCGGTAAGCTTTAGCATTTTTAGTAATATTCTCGGTTGGATATTCGCTATAACCAACTAATATTTCTTGAGCAGTAAAGATCAATTCAACTGTGTGCTTAAACTCATCAATCATGAAACTAGAATCATCTCGAAGAAATTTAAGTAGATTAATACTAGCAAGATTACAGGCTGAATTATCTAGATGCATATATTCACTACAAGGATTAGATCCATTGATTCGGCCAGCTTTGGGTGTTGTATGCCATTTATTAATAACACTATCAAACTGCATCCCCGGATCAGCACATTCCCAAGCAGCTTCAGCAAACTGACGAAATAAATCCTTGGCTTTAACAGTTTTGAGTGTTTTGCCGGTCGTTACCGCTTTTAAATCCCAATCTTCATCATTAATAACCGCATTCATGAATTCATCAGTTACCCGAACGGATATATTGGCATTCTGGTATTGAACCGAAAAACTATCCTTGCCATCAAGACTCATATCCCAGCCCAGTGCTTGTAAGTCTCTAGCTTTACGTTCTTCGATTGCTTTACTCCAAATAAATTCATATATATCTGGATGGTCAGCATTTAAAATAACCATTTTGGCTGCTCTACGTGTCTTGCCACCACTTTTGATTGCTCCAGCACTAGCATCAGCTCCACGCATAAAACTTAGTGGACCACTGGCGGTACCAGCACTTTTTCCCAACGGTTCAATGCTTGATCTAATAGCGCTTAGATTAATCCCAGCGCCTGATCCTCCTTTGAAGATCATTCCTTCTTCTACGTACCAATTAAGAATTGACGGCATAGTATCTTCAATACCTAAAATAAAACAAGCGCTTGCTTGTTGAGAGCGACTGGATATACCTATATTAAACCAAACCGGCGAATTAAAAGCAGCTCGTTGAGTAGCTAGGATATACTTAAGTTCCTCTTTAAAATCTTCAGCGACTGCTTCTGAGGCAAAATAACCCTCTTGAAGGCCCTGACGAGTAATAGTATCGACTACTCGGTCAATTAAATGTCTTAGTGAACTCTCCCTTTCAGCCGTGCCCGGAGTACCACTAAAATACTTTTGAGCAACAATGTTAATTGCATTTTGCGACCATCCTTTCGGAAACTCTAGATCTTTTTGTTCGAAAACAACTTCCTTAGTCATTGGATTAACTAACAACGACTCTCTAGACTCCCACTTTAATTGATCGTAAGCTTTACTTTTTTCAGGGGTGAATACCCGCCCCACCCCTAGGTCGGTTGCTTGTCCCATAATTACCCTTTCTTTTCTTTAGGCCCTCCGCCCTGTTTTCAACTCCACTTGGGCTTTCCTAAAGATAGTTATTTTATTTATATTTTAATTGTTTTTATTAGAGTTTTCAAAGAATGCTTGCTTAAAAACATTCCTTAAGAGCTCTCTACGAATCCAAAAATATTATTTTGAAACCGCTGACAACCCTCAATCTACTCTTATGCCAAATCATTTTGTAAATGATTTTGTTGCCTAATGTGCGTTAACTCTTTTTCAAAACTGGCAATATCTTTAAATCTTCTATAAACGCTAGCGAATCTTACATAAGCAACTTCATTTAAGACACTTAGTCTTTCCATCACCAAATCTCCGATAGTTGCAGAACTAACTTCTTGATCACCGCATGCATACAGATTTTCTTCTATAGCGGTAACCATTTGCTCCAACTGCAAACTAGTAACTGGAGTTTTCTCGCAAGCCCTATATAATCCACCAAGCAATTTGTTCCGATTATACAATTGTCGGGTACCATCATGCTTAATAACAATTAGTTGGGGACGCTCGATTCGTTCATAGGTAGTAAACCTATCGCCACATTCATTACACATTCGGCGGCGGCGTATTGCTTGCCCATCTGCTACATCTCGCGATTCAATGACTTTTATATCATCGCTGTGGCATTTGTTGCACTTCATAGCGCACCTCCTTCTTAACAAAAAATTTTTTACTTTTACTTATCTCTTTATCGTCGATAGTAGTAATTAAGGTAATTTTATTTTTTGTAAGGTGTTTATTTGTTAAAAATAGCCCAAACGCTTTAATATTTATCCATATATAGCGGTTGATATTTTCAATATAACCCTATGTATAGCGTTTGGCAATAGCAAAGCGCTGTATTATTTACTTTTTTTGTTCTTCGTTCTGACCATCTTCTCTAACGTGACGTTTGGCTAAACGACGCAGAAATGAAGGTTTTTCTAAATCATCATCTAATTTACTGCTGACAATCCCCGGGTCATTATCTTCGTCGGTTCTCGGTTCTTCGTTAGGCTCTTCTTTTTCGGATTGTTGATGATTATCGACTGACGAATCAATCTCTACTTCATCCTCTATTGTCCAAATATTGGGCATGGGATTTTCGTTCACAAAATCAGATATATCCTGATCTTCTTCAAGTGAAGTATCGATTCCATTCATAGTCGATTCATCATTATCTTCATTGGTTAATAAACTGCTGACCTTATTGTTTAATAAATCCGACTCTTTAGGTCTTTGTGCAAAATATGATGCATCAAAACCAGTTGCAACGACTGTGATGATTAACTCACCATTAAGTTCTGGGTTAATAGTCGCTCCAAATATGATATTTGCTTCCGGATCAGCTGCCGTAGTAATTGTTTCGGCTGCTGTATTAATTTCATGCATGGCTAAGTCATCACCACCAATAACATTAAATAATATTCCTCTAGCCCCATCTATAGAAACTTCTAATAAAGGTGATTCAATGGCTTGTTGTGCAGCTTTAACCGCTCGATCATCTCCACTAGCCCGTCCAATACCCATTAAGGCCGAACCGGCATTGATCATCACAGTTTTAACATCAGCAAAATCTAGATTAATCAGTCCATGAACAGTAATTAAATCAGAAATACCCTGAACTCCTTGACGCAAAACATCATCAGCAACTTTAAAAGCTTCCATTAAAGGAGTATTTCGATCAATGGTTTGCAACAATCGATCATTGGGAATAATTATTAGCGTATCAACAGCATCCCTTAGTTTAGTAATTGCTTCTTCAGCATTACGTCTTCGCTTATCTCCCTCAAACGCAAAAGGCTTAGTAGCAAAACCGACTACTAAAGCACCCATATCTTTAGCTTCTTTAGCTACAATATGACCTGCGCCGCTACCAGTACCACCTCCAGCACCTAGGGTGACAAAAACCATATCCGCTCCTTCAAGAGCTTTTCTGATTTCTGCAGTTGATTCTTCGGCTGCTTGTTGACCTATTTTCGGATCAGCACCAGCTCCTAGACCCCTAGTAGTTTCTTTACCAATATGAATTTTATGATCTGCTTTAGAATGATGTAGAGCTTGAGCATCAGTGTTGATTGCTACAAACTCAACATTTTCTACCCCTGCTTCGATCATCCTATTAATCGCCGCACCTCCGGCGCCACCTACACCTACAACTTTAATTTGAGCGAATGTTTCGATCGCGGGCTCTACTGCTTGGGCCATGATTCCCCCTAAATAAAAACTAATACTATCTCAAGTATACCCTTGTTCAGACTTAGGTCAACAAAATTTGTATACGGTGGTTTATTTAAACAAAATTCTTGGCATTAATTATTATTCAAGCAAAGTTAATTTTATTAGGATGAACTAATTTTGTACTCTTAAAATCAAACTTTTGTTAGCTTTTCTTAAATCTTTTAATTAATTTATCCGCCAGACCATAAGTTGTCTGGCTTAGATTAGTCTGAGGTGAAACTATAGTCGGCAACAATAACATATCTAGCATCATTAATCCGACTACCGAACAATAAGCTGGACCTTCTACTGTATCTACTAACCCAGTCACATTCTGAATCTTACCGATTCTTGACGGTAACTGCAATTGGTCACGCGCAAATTCTACTAAACCAGGCAAATTAGCTGATCCACCAACCAAAACTACCCCTCCAGGTAACTTCCGAGCCTTCTTAATTTTGGTTAATTCTTTCTGGACAAATTCAAGTAGTTCTTCAATTCTAGCCTCAGTAATCATAACTATGTCTGAATAATTAAAAGAATAGATTTGCTTGGCGCTTTTGACATTAACAGTATTTTTATTTCTATCGGGAATTAAAGATGCATGCTCTAGTTTAACTTTTTCAGCCACATCTAAGTCAGTTTTTAAACCAATAGCTAAATCGTTAGTTAAGTTAATACCACCGACCGGAATCACCGCTACATGCTGAACTTCTCCGTCTTCTACTACTATTAGATTAGTAGTCCCGGCCCCAATATCTAAAACTACAGTTCCGGCTTCCTTTTGTTGACGAGTCAACACTGCCTCAACGGCAGCTAAACTAGATACTGTATAGTTTGTTGCATCAATTTCTGCTTTATCTAAAGCCTGGGTAAGATTTCTTAAATTAGGAGTAGCTGCAGTAACTATATGAGCATCTACTTCTAATCTAATTCCCTGCATTCCTACCGGATCTTTGATATTAGTCTGACCATCTAAGTTATAATTTTTGGCAAAAAACTGAACTATTTCTCGATTAACCGGCAAAGAAACTACAGTTGCCGCTTCTTCAACCCTCATTCTATCCTCTGGTGTTATTTCTCGATTAACACCACTGATAGCAATAACTCCTTTTGAATTAAAACCTAAGACATGTGACCCATTAACATTAACTGTCGCTCGATGAATTTGTTGACCGCTTATTCTTTCTGTTTCAGTCACTGCTTTCACTATCGCTTCGGCGACATCATCGACATGGACAACAGCACCCTTACGCATACCGTTATTTTTAGCCGAACCATGACCAATAATAGACAGTTTACCATTATCGACTGGATCAGCCATACCGATTACGCAGCGAACACGACTAGTGCCAATATCTAAACCTATAAAACAATCGTTTTGCATTTCGCGCATTGTGGTAAGTATAACGCTAACAGTTTCTCTTGAGCAAGATTAATTATTGTAGAAATCCTTAGATAGTTGTTAGTATTTCCGATCCTTCCTCTGTTATTAATATGGTATGCTCAAAATGAGCCGACATTGAATGATCAGAAGTTCGAACAGTCCAGCCATCAGCTTCTAACATTACTTTTTCGCTTCCAAGAGTAGACATTGGTTCAATAGCAATAGTCATACCCTGTTTAAGCCAAGGTCCAGTATTAGCTCGGCCGTAATTAGGAATATTTGGATCTTCGTGCAATTGATGACCAACCCCATGACCAACTAAATCGCGAACTACACCGTAGTGTTGTTTATTAAGGACTGCTTCAATTGCTGCGCCAATATCTCCTGTGCGGACATTATTTTTCACCACTTCGATACCAGCCAACAAAGATTGATATGTATATTTCAATAAATCTTGATGTTTTTTATTATTATTGTTACCGACAATAATACTTAGAGCGCTATCGGTAATCATGCCTCGGTAATTGACTCCAAAATCTAAACTAACAATATCTCCATCATGAATTATTCTTAGAGGGTTGGGAATTCCATGAACCACTTCATCATTTAAGGAAATGCAGATCACATCAGGAAAGCCTTGATAATTGAAAAACGGAGGCTGACCGCCCAAAGCTGTCAATTCACGCTTAGCTATAATCGCCAAATCTTTGGTCGATACACCTGCTACGACTTGATTCTTAAGTATATTTAAAATAGTAGCCAACATTTTGCCGCTTTCACGCATGGCTACTATTTCGCTGGTTGTTTTAACTTTGGTGGTCATTTTTAATTTATAAATTATCTATTTTGTTTAATTCTATAAATGAAGTGCGGTTGAAACGTCATTATTAACATCATATACCGATCTTTCAGCATCAATATTTAACAAATCTATATTATGTTCTCTAAACCAGACTAGCAATGGCTGAGTTAATTCAATGTACTCCTTGAATCTTTCTTCAATTACTTCTTCTTTGTCATCACTTCTTCCACGTGCCCTCAAGCGCTTTTTAACAGTTTCCTGAGAAGCATCAAGATTAATAACATGAGAGATATTAAAATTTTCTCGGTTAGCTTTTTCAACTAACCATTCAGCTTGATGAATAGTCCGAGGAAAACCATCAAGAACACATAATTCTTTATTAGGAATAGTGTCTAATACTCGATCGAGAAGTTCAATTACTTCAGAATCATCAAGTAATTCTCCAGAAAGCATTCGGTTGCGTCGATCACCGGTTACATATAGCCGAATAATCTCTCCCATAGAAATTAAATGCATTCCATGTTCATCGGCCATCATTTTACCTTGTGTGCCTTTACCCGAACCAGGAAGACCCATTAACAATATCATTTACTTTAAGTTCTCCTTAACTAATCGAGCTATCAAACCACCATTGGCCGCCCCACCAGTTTTTTGTTTGACTGCTGCAATAACTTTACCCATAGCCGACTGATCATCAACCCTCAAGTCCTTAATAGTAGCCAAAATTATCTCTAATAATTCGTCTTCAGATAACTGTTCAGGTAAATATTGATCAATAATTTTCTTTTCGGCTAATTCGGTTGCTGCTTTTTCCTGATTACCGCCTTTTATATAAAGGTCAGCACTTTCAGATCTTTTTTTAGACTCTTTAGCTATAACGGCAATTTCTTCTTCGTGATTTAATCCACTGTCTCTTTTGCCTTTCTCTACTTTATAATAAAGTAGAGCGCTCTTAATACTTCTTAGAGTATCTATTTTCAAGCGGTCTCCGGCTAAGAGAGCGGTTTTTAGATCCTGCTCAATTCGCTTTTCCAGCATTATTTTAGCGTTGTCCTAATTTAGCCTGCTTAATCTTGTTAACTTTACGCTCTTGCCTAACAATTGCTTTCAATCGACGGTCTCGCTTAGATATCGGTTTTTCAAAATATTGATTTTGTTTGACTACAGCTAAGGTCCCCGATTGTTGGACTTTTCGGTTAAAACGCCTAAGCATATTTTCTAATGATTCTTTAGAATCTTTTCTTGTAACTTGTATCATATATGGATATTTTACCTTAAGGTATTGTTATCTGCAAACAACATTATAACTTAAATACAATAAACCCTAGACAATAACAAACTAATAACAATCTTTAACTCATCTGTCTTTAATTAGCAATTCCCTTCCATAAGCATTTGCTTCAACTTATTTTGCTTAGAGCTTGTTTATAGTTTGTTGAAATAGTTTTTAGGTTTTATTTTAACCTTTTGAGTATTTTATGGTCTTTTTTGATTAGTCTTTTGACTTTTTAAAACAATGCTTTGTAATTCTTTAAAAATAGGAAATTGTTTATTCGTAGAGTAGACTTTGGTATTGCCTTGTTTTTCGGAAATCAGAAAACCAACTTTTTCTAATCTTTTTAATTCTCTTTGAATATTTCCAGCATCTTCTTTTATGAGTTTAGCTAGTCCCCTAACATGAGTTTTAAAATCAGGATACTTAGCATATATAACTATAATTTTACGGCGAACCCTTGAAGTAATAAATACGTCTAACATAATCTTCCTATTGTTATTCGGACAACGTAGATAATATTATATCTATTGTATTCTTTTTTTTCAAGGTAATTCTAGCTTTTAATGATTGAAATTATTATTAATTAAACTTAAAGCTGCTATTTGATAGATATTCAGCATATAATTAAATTTATGTTCTTTTATGAAGTCTGGGTTCGTAGTAATCATTATCATGGCAACAAACCTTTGACTTATAGTTCTACTCAAAAAATTGTCAACGGACAATTGGTTATCGTGCCCTTAAAAAACGAATTGGTACCGGCAATAGTTACGAGCCAAACAGCTAAATTAAAAATGTCGATTAAAGAAGTAGTTTCGATTTTGGATTTACCGCCATTGCCCAAAGCTAGCCTACAGTTAATGAAGTGGATCAAAAATTACTACCCATCTCCAATTGGCATAATTACTCAATTGTTTATTCCAGCCACTCTTAGTGTAATAAAAACGTCAAATGCCAGCGTCTCTTCCAGGTTAACTAAAAAACAACCCTTACCAATACTCAATAAAGACCAACAACAAGCAATTCAACAGATGCAATCACCGAACACTTACTTACTTCACGGACGCACTGGAAGCGGTAAGACTAGAATATATATCGAACTAGCGAAACAACAAATCGCCAAAGGAAAATCAGTTATTATCTTAACTCCAGAAATTAGTTTAACAACCCAACTTGAAACTCAATTCAATAATACTTTTTGGGGGAAAGTAATTTTGCTTCATTCCAATCTTTCACCTAAACAAAGATACGAAAATTGGTTAAAAATACTAACATATCCAAATCCTAAAATAGTTCTAGGTCCACGTTCTGCAATCTTTAGTCCCATAGATAACATTGGATTGATCGTCATAGACGAGGAGCATGAACCCGCCTACAAGCAAGAACAATCCCCATATTATCAAACAGTTCGAGTTGCTTCTCAATTAAGAAATATTCATCAAAGCAAATTAATTCTCGGATCAGCCACGCCTTTAATTAACGACTATTTTTTAGCCCAATCACTTAATAAACCAATTATTCGTTTAAATTCGCTGGCTCAAACAGATAATACCGCACCTCTAGAAACATTAATAGTCGATAAGCGTGACCACAGTCTGTTTAATCGTTCTAATAATCTATCCCAACCTTTAATCGAATCTATAGAGTTGGCTCTAAAAAATAATCAACAAACTCTGCTCTACCTAAATCGCCGCGGGACGGCCAGAGTTATTATTTGCGAGGAGTGTGATTGGCAGGCAAAATGTCCTAAATGCGACTTACCCTTAACCTATCACGGAGATAATCACAACTTAAGATGTCATGTTTGTGGATATATTAATTCAGCTCCAACTATTTGTCCGCAATGCCACAACTTATCTATTAAATATTTAACTATCGGCACAAAAGCCGTAGTAGACGAAGTTAGTGCTCTATTCCCAACTGCTAAAATAATGCGTTTTGATACAGATAATTTAAAAGCTGAGCGCCTAGAACAACATTACCAAAAAATAAAAGATGGCCAAGTGGATATCATTATTGGTACCCAAATGCTAGCAAAAGGACTAGACCTGCCCAAATTAGCGGTAGTTGGTGTTTTGCTAGCCGATACTTCCCTCCAGTTACCCGATTACACGGTCAACGAGAGAACATACCAACTGCTCCATCAGGTCATTGGCCGAGTAGGTCGAGGTCATATAGCCGGGAAAGCAATAATACAAACATATCAACCCAACAATCCTGTTATCTCTCAAGCGATAAATGACAACTGGCAAGATTTTTACAATCAAGAGGTCAAAGAAAGAAAAACTTATGATTTTCCCCCTTTTGTCCATTTATTAAAATTAACCATACTACGCGCTAATCCTAAAAGTGCTCAAAACGCTGCGCTTAAACTATCTTCTTTAATGCCCAAAAATGTTAAAGTAGAAGGTCCATCTCCTGCGTTTCACGAAAAGCAGGCTAATAAATATAAATGGCAATTAATTATTAAATCTTCTAGTCGTCATGACTTATTAGACATCATCGATAAACTTCCGGCAGGAATTGGCTATGATATTGATCCATCGACCCTAATTTAAATTCGCTTGTTTTATAAGTTATTAATAATTAACAATAGACCTTAATAATTTCCGTTAATAGCATTTTTGGATTAACCAATACATCCCTGATATACTCCAATTAAGTTATGTCGTTTACTAAAGAAAATATTATTGCCTTACCAAATCCCCATCTTCGTCAAAAATCTAAACGGATTGGGTTGATCACTAATGATATTATTCAATTATCCCAGGATATGATTAGTGCTACTTTAAACTGGGATCATTCTAGAGAGCATGAAGTTGGTGTAGCGTTGGCAGCAATTCAAATTGATCAAGCTTACAAAATGATCATAGTTAGAAACAACTATGAAGATAAAAATGATGAATCGTTTACTGTTTTTATTAATCCAGAAATAACTAAACTAGAAGGAACTATGTCAACTGATTATGAAGGCTGCTTAAGTGTTCCCGACATCTACGGCAAAGTTAAAAGATATTCAAAAGTAAGAGTCAAAGCAACCGGACTAGACGGTAAGCCTTTTAGAGTAGTTGCCGAAGGTTTTTTAGCAAGAATTTTTCAACATGAGATAGATCATACCAACGGACTAGTTTTTATTGATCACATTAAAGATGATCCTCAAGCTTTCTATCGCTTAGACGAACAAGGAAAATTAAATAAACTGGACTACAATGATGTCAAAAAAGATCCTATTCTTTGGTAATGAACGCCTTGCTACAGGAGTTACCACGACCACTCCTGTGCTTAGAGCGCTAGTATTAAATGGCTATGAAATACTGGCTATTATTGTTCCCTCTTCTAATCATCCACCCTCAAGGAAGCCTAGGCTTTTAGAAGTTGAAGTATTTGCTCAAGCTCATAATATCCCATTAATAAAATTAGCTAAACTCAAACCTGCTGTTGAGCAACTTAAAAGTTACTCTGCAGAGATAGCTATTTTAGCTGCTTTTGGTCAAATAGTACCAAAAGAAGTAATAGATCTATTTCCTGGAGGCATAGTCAATATCCACCCGTCGCTATTACCCAAGCATCGTGGTCCAACTCCTATAGAGTCGCCGATATTGGCTGGAGAAACTAAAACAGGAGTTAGTTTGATGAAATTGGTACCAGAATTAGATGCTGGACCAATATACGATCAACAGAGTATAACTTTAAAGGGAACAGAAAATAAACAACAATTGGCAGATCAACTTGGCGAATTAGGAGGACAACGATTAATAGCAATTCTACCTAGCATTTTAAACAAATCTATTATGCCTATTGAACAAGACAATAGCCTGGCTAGTTATGATCAGAAAATAACTATTGATCAATCAAGCTTGGATTTTTCCAAGCCAGCTAATTTACTAGAGAGAGAAATAAGAGCTTTTTATGGTTGGCCACGCAGTAGAACAGTTCTTAATCATCAATCAATTATTATTACCCAGGCACACCAGTTAGATGCTCCAACAACTCATCCCGGAAAAGTAATTATTCATAATCATCAATTTGGCTTTGAAACTTCTGCCAATATCTTAATTATTGATCGCTTAATTCCGGCTGGCGGAAAAGAAATGTCCGCCAGTGATTACTTAATTGGTCACCATTTATAAAAATATAGCTTAGGACTGATTTGGTGGCTGATAAGGTGGATGACTGGGTGGTTCGTTTGGTCGCTGTTGTGTTGTTGGTGGTGGCGTTTGGATTTGTGAACCCGAAGGAGTAGAAGGAGTTGGTGGAATTGGTGGAGTCATTCCCGAATCAATAGGGTCAGTTGTACCAGATTGTCCTTGATTTTGACTAGCTGCTTGGATAATTTGAGGTGCAGATAATCTAATTTCTTCTTTTAGTTTATTAAATTCATCTTGAACAATTTGCTTATAATTCGGAAAATTGGTTTCCAGCCAATTAAAAGCACCGGCATCATCCTTAGCTTCAAAGTATTTTTCAAATTCGTCTAACTGATCATTAGTCATTTGATCAGCCAACCTCATACCTACTCGCATTTCTAATGTTTCATAGATATGACTTATCAAGCTGGTTTTTTCATTTTCCGGTAAGGAGCCTAGTCCTATTTCTTCTAATAAAGTTCGATCTAAGTTTATAGCCATTAATTTTACCTTTACTTTTAAATTGTACCACTAGCTATTCCCAGCTTACAAATGCCGCTGCAGAACGTCTCTAGTATAAACTTCCAATCGATCCCCGATTTGTAAATCTAATCTAGATGGAGTTTTAATATTAACACCGCACATTTCACCTTCTTGGACTTCTTTAACCTCTGTCGGACCACGCTTCAGATTAGTTAATTCAACTTCCATTAATATTTTTTTGTCTCTATTAACCCTGGCAAGAGCCGGTGCCACTAATTTGCCCTTAGTAACTTCTCCGCCACAAATTACTGCTGTTTTAGTAGAATTAAAAATACCTCTAATAATTAGTGTTCCAACATCTGTTTCGACTACTGAAGGACTGAGCAAATCCTCCATTTGTTGCTTAACGTCATCTATTAACTCATAAATAATATTATAAACATGTAACTTGATACGGTCTCTGCTAGCTTGCTGACGAATATTACTAGGTACACTTACATTAAAGCCATAAATAATAGCCTTTGCTGTCTTAGATAATCTTAAATCATTATCAGTTATTGAGCCAACTCCGCTACTAACTACCCTAACTGCCACCTCTTCTGTTTCTAATGATTTCAAGCTATCTAAAACAGATATTAGAGATCCTTGAACATCAGCCTTAATAATCACATTCAATTCAGCCAATTCATTGCTTCTATTAATCAAACGCAATAATTCACTACTGCTCACTCCTCGATTAGTATTAACACGACTATCGACATTATACTTTTCGGCTGCAGCTCTAGCTAAACGCTCGTTAGCTACTACTATAAATTCATCACCAAATTCAGGTAAAGTTTTAAATCCGCTAATAGCCACTGGAGTAGAAGGTCCAGCTTCTTTAATTGGCTTATTAGTGGTAGTTTCTAAATTCCTTATTTTGGCATATGTATTACCAGCGATGATAAACTGGCCAGCTTTTAAAATACCTGATTCAACTAATGCATGAGCTACTGGACCACGACCAACTTCAACATGAGCTTCAATAACTAAACCGGTTGCTGGGACATTTAAATCTGCTTTTAATTCCTCAACATCAGCTACTAACAAAACCATATCCAATAATTCATTAATACCTTTACCGGTTTTAGCCGAAACCTCTACAACAACAGTATCTCCTCCCCATTCTTCAACTAATAGGTTTTGTTCAGCCAGCTGTTGCTTAATTCTAGCTGGATCAGCTCCTTCTTTATCTATTTTATTAATGGCTATAATGATCTTAACTCCTGCTTTTCGGGCATAGCGAATAGCCTCGATAGTTTGTGGCTTAACTCCATCATCAGCAGCAACTACTAGAATAACAATATCTGTTAACTGAGCACCATGCTCTCGAATGGCCGCAAAAGCTTCATGCCCAGGTGTATCCAAAAATGTAATTAACCGTTTATTGTGCTCTATCTGGTAAGCAGATATGTGTTGAGTTATCCCACCAGCTTCATCTTTGACAACATTAGCCCCCCTAATAGCATCTAATAAGCTAGTTTTGCCGTGATCAACATGTCCCATTACAGCCACTACTGGAGGACGAGACACAGCATCCGAACTATTGAGCGGCTTTTCTCTCTTAGTTATAGGTGCATCTCCAGAAGACTGTTCTTTAAGTTCGACATCTAATCCTAAATCACCAATAATGATCTGAGCAGTATCGAAATCTATCCGCTCATTAACAGTTGCCATAACGCCGTTTTTCATCAACTCAGCAATCAATTTAGAGACAGGTATCATTAACCTATCAGCTAGCGCACCAACAGTGATAAATTCTTCTACTTCGATGGTATTGGCCATAAGATTTGTGCCTTTCTGCCTTAGTAAAGGCTTATATTGCTTTCTGGAATTTAGCTAATCAACCTGCTTTAGGCTTAGTTTCCTTGGTCTTGGTGGTCTTCTTAGTTGCTGTAGTTTTTAAAGATAAAGCAATTTTTCTATTTTCAGTATCTATCTCCAGTACCTTAAATTGCTTTTGTTCATTTAGCTGGAATAGTTTTTCTGGATCTACGCTCTCATCATCACTCATTTCGGACACATGCACCAAAGCTTCAACGCTTGGACTTAACTGAACAAATGCACCAAAAGGAGTTATTCGAGTTATTTTACCTGTAACCTCATCACCTTTTTTAAAAGCTTTAACTTCACTTAACCAGGGATCTTCGCTCATCTGTTTTAAGCTTAGGGACAATCTATCCTTATCTATAGAAATAATTTTGGCTTTAATATTTTCGCCAACTTTAAGATAATTCTTGGGGTTATCTACTCGTTCCCAAGATATTTCAGAAATATGAATGAGTCCTTCAATACCGTCAACATTAACAAAAGCCCCAAAATCTATCACACCAGTAACAGTTCCCTGAACCGTATCGCCAACTTTTAGATCAGCAAACCTAGCAGCCATATCATCCTTAACTGCTTCTTTTTCAGAAAAAATCAATTTATTATCTTTTCGGCTAACATCTAATATTCGAACTCTCAATGTTTCATGAGTTAAGCTATTCAATTTTTGCAATATCTCGTCTTTATCGGCACCACTAACTCTAGGATAATGTCCGGCTGCTAGTTGACTAACAGGCAAAAATCCTCTTATACCCTCTAGCTCAACCAATAAACCGCCCCTATTAGCATCATAGGGCATAATATCGATTATTTCTTGTTCAGAAAATATTCTCTCTAATTCTTCCCAACCACGATCTTTAACAGCGCGACGCATACTTAAAAGAGCATGCCCCTCTTCCATTTCTGGATCAATAACGCTGACTGTTACCTTTTGACCAACTTCTAATTGTTGGCCATGGCCAATTTCTCGACGCAAGACAACACCCACTCCTCTAGCACCAAGATCAATCCAGATTTCATGCTTCTTGATAGATGTTACGGTGCCTTCAACCACGTCGCCTACTTTTAAGGCTTCAACTTCACTTTGAGCTAATAGCTCATCCATAGTTAATGTATTACTTGGCATATTTATCCTATGCCTCCTTCATAATGTATTTCTTCTTATATTATTTGCTAGTAAAGAACTGGCACTAAAATCCGTGCGATAACTTTAAGCCCGATTTACTCTACTACATAATTAAAGAAAGATTAAATAGTAGTATACACCTCTTGTCTCTTATTGACCATACTAACTCTTGTCCAACGTAAGCTGAGAGTTAACTTTGAAGTATATTAAATGTCTATGGCGGCAAAAGGCAATATGCTTAATCGTGGATGTCGAGGATGCGCCCTTAATATAGGTGGTTAATTCAAATCTTTAAATAACCTTCTAACAACTATTGGTTTATCTTGATGGGTACACCTTGAAATTAAAAGTTCGATCTGAAACTATTTGCCAAAAAATCAAACTAATATCACGGTGGCGTATCTAAAGACTGTAAGCTTCCCTGCATAAATGTAGCCCCTCCCATCAATCTATTAACAGTGGCTGGATGATAATAAATACTAAAATTACTAATTGTTGTGTGGTTAGAATAAACATCTGGGAAAGTAGCAGTTTGAGAATCATCTAAGGTAAAACGTATCCAGACATATTGAGCCAAATCAGTTGAAACGCCGCAGCCATTGGTGGTTGTAAGTAAAGGAAATGGATAGGCTAGCTGATCAGATATGCCACTGCTTATAGCTTGTTCACTATTAAGGGTAGTGCACATAAAGCCTGTTGTTGAATATGCAATGCTTATTCCGCCTGGACCACTCAATCCTCCAATGCCTGGATTACCAATATTCGTCCCATTAACTACAATTTTTACCGGAGTAACGTTACTATTAATTTCAAGATAAGCGTAATCAACAATTGTGCTTCCAGTACCATTGGCAATAGTAGATCCACCTATCTCGTAGACATAGCCGTTATAGACGACGGTGGTGGCTTCATACGTAGTTGCTGGCAAGCTGGTAGTCGCGGTCCAACTTCCTAGTGTACCGTTAGTGTTTATGGGAGCGTAGTCGACGGTGGCAACAGCAGCGCTTCCGTTATATCCACCCATCTCATAGACATAGCCATTGTAAACAACGGTGGTGGCATTAGTTATTGCTGTCGGGAGGCTGGTTGTAGTATTCCAGGTTCCAAGAGTGCCATTAGAGTTTATGGGAGCGTAGTCGACGGTAGTAGTGTTAGCAGTCGTATACCCACCCATTTCATAGACATAGCCGTTATAAACAACAGAGGTGGCCGCCCCTGTAGCTGCCGGCAGGCTGGTGGTGGCAGTCCAAGTTCCTAGCGTACCGTTAGAGTTTATGGGAGCGTAGTCGACGGTGGCGATAGTAGCCCCGGCTGCTGTATATCCACCTAGCTCATAGACATAACCGTTGTAAACAACAGAAGTGGCTTGGTCTGTTGCTGCCGGCAGGCTGGTAGTGGCATTCCAAGTTCCTAGTGTTCCATTAGAGTTGATAGGAGCATAGTCAACGGTAGCAGTAGTAGCAGTCGTAAATCCACCTATCTCATAGACATAGCCGTTATAGACGACGGAGGTAGCTTGGTCTGTTGCTGCCGGGAGACTAGTAGTGGCAGTCCAAGTTCCTAGCGTACCGTTAGAGTTTATGGGAGCGTAGTCGACGGTTGTAGTATTGGCACCCGTATTTCCACCTATCTCGTAGATATAGCCGTTATAAACAACAGAAGTAGCAAAAAATTCATTTGTCGATAATATGCTAGTGGCGGTCCAAGTCATATAGGAATCTAAACCTGTTATATTAATTAAATCTGAATAATACCCAATCCTAGGAATAGACTGTAAACCAGCGTAGTCGACGGTTGTAGTAGCACTAGTAGTTGACCCTCCGATTTCATAAACATAGCCGTTATAGACGACGGAGGTGGCTACTTCTATTGCTGCTGGAAGAATAGTAGTAGTAGTCCAACTTCCAAGAGTGCCATCAGAGTTTATGGGGGCGTAGTCGACGGTGGCAACAGAAGTACTTCCGTTATATCCACCTATCTCGTATACATAGCCGTTATAGGTAATAGAGGTAGCAAAATATGTAGCTGTAGGTAAGCTGGTAGTAACAGCCCAGGAGCCTAACGTACCGTTGGCGTTTATGGGAGCATAGTCGACGGTGGCAACAGTAGTTCCAGCGGCCGTTAATCCACCTATCTCGTAGACATAGCCGTTATAGACTACAGA
>JAJZWH010000068.1 GCA_021846765.1 bacterium
TTGATTACGCAAGCGCATCGTTACACCAATTCCGAGTAAACCGCAATAATGATAAAAAGAACCAAACAAATGAAGAAGTGATAGCTTCTGACGTTTTCGAAGGCATGCTGACCAATAAAGAGAGTGTGGCTAATAAGCAAGTTATTGAACTCAGAAAGAAATATGGTTTTTACTTACAATAAGTAAATGATAAATGAAAGTTATTTAGATAATCGATTTTTACCATTAGAAGAACTAAATATAAAAGATTGTTATATTTGTGGTGAGTTATTGGGTATCGATACGACAACTGATCATATTATTCCCACGAGTTTTTTTCGTAAAGGTGACCAAAATAGGCCTAAGCTGCCAGTACATAGTACCTGTAATAATAAAAAATCGAAGGATGATAGATGGTGTGTAAAATTCATTCAATTTTATGCCGGTTTTAGCGTTGAAGCGAAAGCTGATTTTAAGGTGTTTATGGATAAAGCTTATCAAGAAAAATCCTATGCTTATTTAATAGGTCAACGAAATTCTAATTACAAATTAGCTATGAATTTATTTGGAAACATTAAACCTGGTCTAGAAATTAAATCTAATGGTGAGGTTCTACGCCAATTTACAATATCATCAGAAACTGCTCAAAGAGTTAATGGGTGGATGAAATTAGTATGCCGTGGTTTGTATATTCGCAATGTAACCTTAGCTAAACCTGACTTACCAAAATTACAATGGAGCCAATATGCTTTATCGGAACTTAAAGGACAGGACCAACAATTCATAACTCCAATACAACGCTTAATAAATAATTCGAATGCAACATCGTTTGGTCAAAAATGGGGAAATAGGGTTAGTTATATAGGCAGTAGGGCTGCAGAAAGCGCAGATAATGGGTACATATTTATTCATTTTTATCGTCAAGTAGGTATTCTTGCTGGATTTGGTCTAAGAAAAGTTTCTAGAGGATAGTAGTCTGTTCATAATAATGAACAAGGGCACGTTGAAGTAATTAATATTTTTCAAATAACATAGTACGTAAGAATTTAGGGTCTTGCTAAATTAAGAATAGGTATCCTTTACGTAAATCTTTTAGTCTACATCCCGAACCCACCTGACAAGGTAGTAACTAGTCTCCACCCTGTCAGGTGGGTCTCCTTGGGATGTTCTTATTTCCTTATTACGTAAAGATAAGGAGATAAGACAATGCAAGAGCAAGAAACAATATCTACATATAACGGTTGGAGTAACCGAGAAACGTGGCTAGCTAGTTTGTGGCTTAATAATGATGAGGATAGCTACCGAATATTACTTGAAGCTAAAAAGCACTCTAAGACTTGCTTTGGTCGAGCTGATTGGCTTGAGAAACAGTTGTGTGAGCAACTTGATGATGAGGCTGGTGAAGCAAGCATGTGGAGCGATTTGCTCAGCACAGCTTTTTACCGTATTAACTGGGTTGAGGTTATCGAACATAGCCAGGATTAGCTTGGTCGCCCTGAGCATGGCTAATAACTGCTAAAAAGACTAGAATCGTTAATGTTAGTTAAAGTATTATAGATATTCTTATTGTTGTTGCAATTCGGGATGGAGTCTAGGGTTGACAGTAATGAATATTGTAACTATGATGCTGCTTATGATTGTATCGCAATCTATAAACCAGCCACCGATAGAATCTATGAACCAATTACCGACAGATAATAATTCTAGTAAAAAAATGCCACTATATTTGTTATCAGCCGTATTTATCAATGTGGTATTTTATTTCATTATTTCTTATTTAAATATCGTGCAGTCAATAACCTTAAATTTATTATTCATTGCTTTAGGCGGGGTTATCGTAGCAGCGTCTTATAGATTTGCAGATCGTTCAAAATTAGGACCGGATTATTTTACAAAAAATGAAAAATATAAATTTATCTTTTACGTGTCGGTAATTCCTATTTTGGCTCCTATTATAATGACAACTATTCTTTATTTTAAACTGAGAACATTACGTCCATCAGTGGCAAAAGTTATTAGAGTTATTGGTATTAAAGTATTGTTATTACAAATAATAATACCGGCAGTGTTTATTTTCTTATTTTTGTTTGCACTTGCCCACTCACACATTAACTTTATGACAGGCGGTCTATAGGTCTCTCGGTTAGTAGGGTAGTACGTTGTCTCCACCTTGCCAGGTGGGTCTCCTTGGGATGTTCTTATTTGCTTATTACGTAAAGGAGATAAAACAATGCAAGAACAAGAAACAACAATATCAACAACATATAACGGTTGGAGTAACCGAGAGACGTGGTTAGCCAGTTTGTGGTTCAATAACGATGAAGATAGCTACCGAATATTACTTGAAGCTAAAAAGCACTCTAAGACTTGCTTTGGTGGGGCCGATTGGCTAGAGCGTCAGTTGCGTGATCAACTTGATAATGAAGCCGGTGAAGCCAGCATGTGGAGTGATCTGCTCAGCACAGCGTTCTACCGCATTAACTGGGTTGAGGTTATAGAACATAACCAAGACTAGTTAATATGCCCTGAGTATGGCGCGAAACTGCTCAAATATTGTAAGCGGTGTTATGATGAAAACAATTAATTAACATTAAGAAGTCAAAATAAATATGGGAAAACTTATTCTTATCTTAGTAGTTGCCTTTGTTGTAGTTGTTGCGCTTATATATCTTTCAGGAAAATCAAGGAAAGGTGCAGCAAAAGGACAAACAGTTTATAGCTACTTTCGTAAAGATTATTTCATGAGTCAACCGGAACACAACTTTTTCGATATACTGGTCGAAATAGTAGGGAGTAATTACTATGTTTTTCCTCAAGTACATTTGTCAACGATACTTAGCGAAAAGGTTAAGGGTCAAAATTGGAAAGCGGCACTCAGACATATTAATCAAAAATCTGTTGATTTCGTCATTTGCGATAAAGCTAATCTTAAACCACTACTTGCCATAGAACTTGACGATAGTAGTCATAACTTGGAAGAAAGACGTTTTAGAGATATAGAAGTTGAACGTATTTTTGAGGAAGCTAAGCTACCACTAGTACGATTTGAGAATCGTGAAAGTCATAACAAAGAAATTATCAAACAGCGTATTTCAGAATTATTACCAGGTATGTCGATTTAACTAGCACATCTACACATCTTCCCAAATAATCCCCGTCACTCCCTGTAGCTTGATCTGCTCAATAGTTGCAAACCGAAGATGGATGTCTTCATTCTCATCCTCCTGGATATCCTCTAGTAGTTTTCGGGTACGACGCTTGGCATAGATCAGATCGATTTTGGTAGGGCAAGCCAACAACACGATTGGCGGTTTATCATCACCAATCTCGCTTTGCCATTCACCATCACTCAAGTAGATTACATAATCCTGAAGTCGCTTCTTGACTATATAGCGCGGAGTTGTAGGGTCAAAGATTTCCAGCAGGTAACTGGCTTTGGTTTTTGGTGTTTGCTTCACAAAACATAAGTCTGGTTTCAGGTCACCCAGGAAATAGTACTCGTTATCCGAATCGGCATAGTCGGTAGCGGTTACGAAAGTGTAGTGCGTCCTACCAACAGTTTTGGCTTCTAAATCAAGGCAACCGTCTGCTATTAATATGCTTCTAGCTACAAAGTCAGGCTTACGCGATGATTCTTTGTAGCGCTTACGTAGTTCTGCTGGTGGATACTCGTCTGTTGTTCGCAAGTACCGTATGCCATTAAGCCCAAGATAGTAGATAGCTGGCTTAGTTTTATTAACAAAGTCATCTCCGTCATATATCCACTCGACATATTGTTTATCCCTTAGATCTTTTAGCCACTGGGCGATACGCCTATTATTCTTATGACCCATTAGTGCTTGTATCTGTATTCGATTAAGGAATCTATATCTATATAGGTGTTTGAGTATGGTTTGTTGTTTAGTGGTTATGAGTGATAGTTTCATGATAGTTTTATAGTTTTTAAGTAAGTAGTTGAT
>JAJZWH010000011.1 GCA_021846765.1 bacterium
CCATAAACCGTTCTAGTTCAGCAAACTCAACTATATCATCGTACATATCATCAACTTCTTTGACCGAAAAACCCAAGACTGCACCGTTTAAGTAAACATTGTCTTTGCCAGATAATTCTGGATTAAATCCTACCCCTAGTTCAATAAAAGGAACTAATTTTCCTTTAGTTAATATACTGCCTTTAGTCGGTTGGTAGATCCCCGCCAAAATCTTTAGCATAGTACTTTTTCCGCTGCCGTTTCTACCGACTATGCCAAAAAACTCACCTTTTTTAATTTCAAAAGAAATGTCTCTTAGAGCATGTTGAGTCTCTTTTTTAACCGTAACCTTACGAAACATGCTAGTAAAAATTCCCTTGACAGTTCCCTTCTTTTCATGAACCAAAATAAAGTCTTTAAAAACTTTATCGGCTTTTATCACCACATCATTTTCCATGCTAAACCTCCTCTGCAAAAAACTTAGAGTGTTTGCGGAAATAAGTACTAGTAGCAATAAACAGGATGATTGTTAGACCTATTGGTATACCCCATATCCATTTGTCTCCACCATAGATTGTAGAAATTGTTTCGGTTGAATGTGTTATTAGCACATATCTAGAGTCTTGAATAACCTGAGCAAAAGGGTTTAGAATCATAATTCTTGAGAAAGTATGAGGAATCCTAGATAGAGGATATAAAATAGGCGTGATATAAAAAGCAGCCTGAATTATAACCTCCCATATATAGGACACGTCTCTAAATCTAACAAAAGCCGTACTTAAAAAGAAGCCGGCCGTTAGAGCTATCAAAATAAGCTCAAATAGAAGCGGTATTAACCATAGTGCCTGCCAAGAGACTGGCACATGCTCAAAAATCATAAAAATAATTACCACAATGGCAGTTAGTCCAAAATTTATAAGCGCACCAGCAATAATTGACAAAATAATAACGTACTTGGGAAAATTAATTTTTCGAATTAAATCACCCTTACCAACTATGGCCTGAACACTACCTATGGTTGCTTCAACGAAAAAGTTCCAAAACAAAAGTCCTAGCAATAAATACACCGGATAATAAGGTACCCCATTACCTACTTTTAAAAACTTAGTAAAAACAAAGTACAGTATTAGGAATAGTAATAAAGGCCTTAGAAGCGACCACACATAGCCTAATATTGAATTCTGATAGCGTATCTTAAAATCTGTTCGAACCAGCTCACGTAACAAAATTAATGAGTAGCGATAGCGCTGTTTTATTCTCTGCATTAGCTATAATTCTACCTTAAAACAATTATTACTAGCAAGGTTGAGCTATCCTTAATTAAAACTATGCTATACGCTTAAACTATATACTATGGATAAAATATTAATCACTGGTGCTAATGGCTTTGTTGGCCAACACTTAACTCATGAACTTACCTCTAACGGCATTGAAGTGGTTGGGGTGGGTTACTCTAGCGATACTCCTAATATGTTATCTCTTGATCTAACTAATCCTGGCGAGTGCTCTAAATTAGACTTTAGCCATATTTTTGGAGTTATCCATTTAGCTGGACTAGCAGCAGTCGGTCCTTCCTTTGCCGATCCAATGAAGTACATAACAACTAATATGGGTATTGAGGTTAACTTATTTGAGGCTGCTCTAAAACAAAAAGCCAATCCTAAGTTTTTAGTTATTAGCAGTGGCAGCTTATATGATCCTAAAGCTCCCTTGCCACTCAATGAAGAATCTTCTACTATTCCTAGCTCGCCTTATGCTATTAGTAAATTAGGTCAGGAACAAATTGCTCAATATTATTCAAAGCTAGGTTTTAAATGTATTATTGCTCGGCCTTTTAATCATATTGGTCCAAACCAAGGTCCTGGTTTTATTGTCCCAGATTTAGCCAGTCAGATAATTAAAGCTAAAAAAGATGGTAGTGGCGAAATTAAGGTGGGCAATCTCGAGGCAAAGAGAGACTACACGGACGTTAGAGACATAGCTAGAGCCTATAGACTGCTCTTAACTAAAGGCAAACCGGGTGAAGTATATAATGTTTGCTCTGGTCGATCTATTGATGGCCAAACTATCCTAAAAGGTCTCATGGCAGCGGCTAAGGTTAATCTAAACCCAGTAATTGATCAATCTAAGCTAAGGCCAACAGATAATCCAGATATTTATGGATCTCATCAAAAACTGACCAAAGATACCGGTTGGGAACCGACAATTAGTATTGATCAAACCTTAAAAGACGTTATTGAATCTATGTAAGCTTATTAGAAGCTTCTAGCTCGAGATCGTGTTTAACCATTAACTTAACTAGCGACGGAAAATCTACTCTACGCTTCCAGCCTAATACCTTTTCAGCCTTCTGCGGATTACCTAACAGTATATCGACTTCAGCTGGTCGCATAAATTTCGGGTTTTGTTTAACATAAGGTTTCCAGTCATCAATGCCAATTTCTCCAAAAGCTAGTTCAAGAAAGTCTTGGATAGAATGAGTTTCACCGGTAGCTAGGACATAATCATCAGGCTTAGGCTGCTGAAGCATCAACCACATTCCCTCAACATAATCTCCGGCATAGCCCCAATCTCGTTTAGGGTCTAGATTACCTAGCTCAATATGGTCTTGTAAGCCTAGGTGAATCCTAGCAACAGCATTGCTAATTTTCCTAGTAACAAACTCAATGCCTCGCCGCTCGCCTTCATGATTAAATAAAATTCCGCAGCTAGCATGCATAGAATAACTCTCCCGGTAATTTTTAGTTATCCAATGACCGTAAAGCTTAGCCACGCCATAAGGACTCCTGGGATGGAATAGAGCGTTTTCATCGTAACCCTTACCCGGCCGGTTATAGTCTAAACCGCCAAACATTTCAGACGTTGATGCCTGATAAAACCTGACTGTTTTCTCTCCACCAGAAATACGAATTGCTTCTAAAACATTTAAAACACCCTTGCCAGTTACATCAGCCGTTAGAATTGGGTTTTTAAACGAATAACCAACGTGAGAAACAGCAGCCAGGTTATAGACTTCATCAGGTTTAGCAATATCCATTGCTTTAACTAGCGAAGAAAGATCAGTTAAATCTCCTTCGATTAAATTAATATAGGGTTGCTCTTGTTCTACTCTAGCTAATTTAGGATTATTTTGACCCCTAATTAAGCCATAGACCGTGTAGCTCTTGCCATTTAGTAGTTCTGCTAAATGGTAGCCATCTTGACCAGTAATTCCAGTAATTAGCGCTGTTTTGGTCATTGGTTTTATTTACATACTCATTTCTAATTGTTCATTTTGACTTGGTTGTTGGCGTGGATAGTCTCCATCGTGTAACTGTTCTAGGGTTATGCCTAATCTTGCGGCCAAATCTCGACGATATTCCTCTGAAGCTTGGCTGTACATAGCAGCTGCCCTAGAAGGTTCAACGCCAATTCGTTCTGCAAAACTAATTAAAGAGCCAGGATTTTCAACACTCATATTATTAAATTATCTCCTTTTTTTCTTACTTAATCTATAATAACCAATTATGTCTAAGATTGTAATTGATGCCCGCGAATATTCAAGCTCAACTGGGCGATATGTCTCTAAATTAATTGAGTATTTACAAAAAACAGACAAAGAAAATAGCTACGTCATCCTACTTAAAGCTAAGGACTTAAGCGCCTGCCAGCTTACCAACCCAAACTTTAGTAAAATTGTCTCACCCTATAAAGAATTTAGCTTTTCCGAGCAAATTGGCTTAGCTAGACAACTATATAAACTAAAGGCAGACTTGGTTCATTTTGCTATGACCCAACAGCCCCTGCTCTATTTTAAAAGATCTATCACTACCATTCATGACTTAACTACCGCTAGATATAAAAACCCAGATAAAAATCCTTATATATTTTTTATCAAACAGCAGGTCTACAAGGCGGTTATTTGGTTTGCTGCCTATAAATCTAAGCTAGTTATTACCCCTAGTAATTACGTTAAAGAGGATCTAGTTAACTATACCCACATAAGAGCCAGTAAAGTTATTGTTACCTACGAAGCAGCCGATGTTATTAAAGATACGGCCAAGCCAATTAAAGATTTAGTCGGCAAGGACTTTTTGATGTATGTTGGCCGTCCAACACCCCACAAAAACCTTTGGAAACTAATTGAAGCTTTTGACTCACTTAAAGGCGTCTATCCTGATCTATACCTAGTTTTAGCTGGTAAAATCGATAGGAACTATAGCAATATTAAAAGGCGAGCAACCAGCAACGGTGTGATGGATATCTATTTTACTGATTACATTAGCGAAGGAGAGCTTAGGTGGCTATACGAAAACTGCCAGGCCTACGTCTTCCCTTCGCTAAGCGAAGGCTTTGGTTTGCCGGGACTAGAAGCTATGTCCCTTGGCTCGCCAGTAGTCTCCAGCAACGCTACCTGCCTGCCAGAGATTTATGGTGATGCCGCCGAGTACTTTGATCCCCACGACAAGCACTCCCTAATTAAAGCCTTAACCGCCGTTTTAGGAGACAGTAAACTAAGAGAGAATCTAATTAACAAAGGTCGCGATCAAGCAACAAAATACTCTTGGCAACGGATGGCTGAAGAAACTCTAGCTACTTACACTAAGGTCGTATAATACTCGCTTATACCATCAGTATATTGTGACAATTCTCCAAAAACAAAGAACCGAATAACACATTAGGCATTCGTAGATAATAGACTCGACGTATATTTACTCAAAAACTGAACAAAAACGTATCCAGGGTTAACGTTATGCTAAACCAAACACACGAATGGGCGAACAGTTTAACACCTAACTATGATATTCTAGTTCCGATACGTATAATTACAGGATCTGGAATAGAGACTGTCAGGTTTTATGCGTAAACCACCCGATCTTATTATGAAAGCAAGTATTAACACAAAACCAACTAAGCTTTACTGCTACGTAGACGAAACGGGGCAGGACTCCCGTGGTAAGTTTTTTATAGTAGTGGCGGTAGTGGTTGGACAGCAACGAGATATGTTAGAGCTGTTTTTAGAACAAGCCGAGACCCAAACAGGCAAAGGTAAGGTTAAATGGACTAAAAGCGGGCAAAAGCGTAGGGATAACTATCTAAACGCTGTTTTACTACCCCAACAGTTTAAGAATAGTTTATTTTACCGTATATATGAGAATGGTGGAGCTTATGAGGACTTAACAGTATTAGCTATTGCTCAAGCCATTAATCTGTATCGAGAAAAGTACAAGCTTAATACATATCAAGCTACAGTGCTTGTCGATGGGTTAAAAGGAGCTGAAGTACACCGAGTAGGAAGAGACCTACACAATCTAGGCGTAAAGACCCGTAAAATCCGAGGCGTAAAAGATGAGAGCGAACCACTGATACGCCTAGCAGATGCTGTAGCTGGGCTAATACGACAAGCCTACTTGGGCGTTGATGATTATCAAAAGATGGAATTAAAGTTGCAAAAAGAGAAGGTATTAAATGAGCTATAGAATAAAAAACCACCATGCTTTGCAACAGAGGGTGGAACAACCTATTCCTTGCGGACACCTGCCCATACGGGTAGTATTCAGTTGCTGTTTGGCTTTAGTTTACTCTTCATTGAGCCGTTCAGTCAATAAAATTTTAGCGTAAACTATAAGTATAATTTAAAGGTTAACTAGCATGTCAACTACAACGACCAAAGAACTCCGTGATAACCTTGCGGACATACGCCGACGAGTTATGAGCGGTGAGACAATTGAAGTTATTTATCGTTCTCGGCCTGTAATGAGAATTATGCCCATAGTTGATCAGGCTTCACACTTTTCAGGCGAGCAAACCGGTAGGCGCCTGGATGCATTGCTTAAAGACAGGCCAACAAGCGTTTCTCCGATGATGGGTGACGCAGACAAAACATACAAGCAGATCAAGGATGAATTATATCGTCGGAGTCCTAAATATGGAGCAAATATCAGAAGTATTCCACGATCCAAAGTATGAGTTCTTTATATCAGCGCTGACTGTACACATTTTATATTATTTTGCTGAGGTTGAAGGTATAGACAGAAGCTTCGTGCACAAACTCTTGGATTTAGCGTTTCATCTACCAATAAACGAAAGCATGATTTCCCTTGCCCAGGAGAGATATACAGGAAAAGATTTCGAAGACTGCCTACAAGCTGCGTGTGCCGAACTTACTGGCTGCAATGAAATATTATCTCTTGATAAAGATTTTTATAATAACAGTGGTACTACACTTAAAGTTTTGCTAATCAAATAGGTGGCCACAATGCGTCCTCACTAATTGGGGCAAATCCTTAGGCAGTTAAGGCTTGGTTTACAACTAATTTTTATGGTCTCGATAATTAGCCTCTTTGGCTAACAAAGCCAAGAATAGCTGTAGGTCAGTATCGGGATTTGCAGCAAAATAATGCTTGGTAAGCTTAAAGTTAACGGCATCGTGTATCAAATCGGGTAAAGTTTCGTACATATATTCTCTAAGTAGGTCAAATATACCTGATGAGTGTTGCAGAGGGTCCTTTTTTCTTCTAGCCAGATAGAGGGGCACACCATACCTATGAGCTAGAACGCGGATAGGATACTTATCTTCATCATACTTAAAAAGCAAGGTAGCTGGAATGCTCCTAGCACAGATAATTGAGTTTAGGTTTTCAAACGGCATAATAATGTTCACTCCGTACTGAACCGCTAAAGCATTAATCTCATCACCAGTTTGCTGGTAAAAGCGATTAGTTAGTAGATCAAAAGAAAAATCCCAAAATAAACGATGAAACTCTGTAGCATTGTTTGTTTTAAATCTGTGGCAGTCAACACCGCCCCCAAAAAGCATATCTAAACCATTGCCGGTCCATAGAGTCTTGATTCCTTCTTCCTGGCAACGCTTCAAGCAACTATCAAGCGCTAAGTTAGCACCAGTACTATACAGACCACCTTTTGAAAGTTTAATTATAGATGGAAGTTGTTGTGCTAGATCCTGCTTCCTAATACGACACTTAACCCACTTTACATTAAAAATATGAGCTATTTGTTTTGAAGGCAAAACGTCAGGGTCATTATTTTCCGACAAGGCTGTAAAGCATACGATTTCTTTGTCGGTCTGCTTTTGCAACATTGCAACCAATAAACTACTATCTACCCCACCAGAAAGCAGTACACCTATTTTATCCTCATTATTTTTTTCTAATGCGTCTTTAATACAATTACTAAAACAAGCTTCGATTAAATCGACTGCCTGTCTAACCGTTTCTACTCTAGGTTTAGTTTTATGAGCTTGATATTGGTCATCTTTCGAAAAGTAATATTGACTGAAATGTTGCATATAGTTTTTGTTTAACGATTACCTTTTAAGTATAGCTTTTAAAAATACAAAAGCCATATGAACTAGGCTAATTGTGTTAAGTTGTTTTATGGTTTACTTTTCAATAGCTAGCACAATGTGTCGGTCACGCCCCTCGCCGACCGATTCGCTAGTTAGGCCGTTATCAACAGCTAATTGGTGAATAACCCGTCGATCGGCTGCATTCATTGGCTCTAGAGCTAATGGTTCTTTGGTTGTTTTAACCTTTTCAACCCAAGTCTGGGCTTTTTCCCTTAAGCGATCAGCCCGTTGTTTCTTATAATCGGCAATGTCAACATTAACTCGAATGTGTGCATAGTTGTTGTTTTTAAGGGCGGTAGATATTAAATACTGCATCGAGCGCATATTTTCACCCCCCTGGCCTATCAAAAAACCATTTAAATGGGTGCTGGGTACATTTAGCTGAATTACCTCATCATCATTAGTTGCATAAACATCGGTGTTGAGCCCAAAAAAGGATAGTATATCTTCTAGGTATTTCTTGGCATACTGTATTGCTTCTTCAACTGATTCATTCATTTCTTTTTCCTTTTTTTCTTGACTGGTTTGGGTTTGGGTGTGGTTTTGGAGGCTGTCGATTTGGTGGTTTTCTCAACTACCGCCAACGGCTCGACCACTACTTCTCCTTCTGGTATTTTGGCTAGGTCTCTTGATGAAGTGTCGGCAATAGCTTCCATCTCTTCTTCGTCTTTATGTAAGACAATCCATTGCTGAATATAGGCTATTAGTCCACCAGCTAACCAATACAAACTCAAGGCCGCTGGTAAATTAACCGTCACCAAAAAAATCATCACTGGCAAGAGGTATCTGGTGCTCTTCATGACCGAGGCATTAACCTCTGATTGGTCAGCCTTAGCTCCCGTTCCTGCTTCTTTTAAAATAGACCGCAAGCTTTTAGCGTCTTTTTGGGTAGGCATTAACTGTTTACTCTGATAATATTGGGCAATGGCCGAAGCTAGAACAATAATCATCGCCGGCCAATAAATCCCGCCCTTACCTCCACTTGCACTCCGAGACAAATTAACAAAACCAAACAGGGTATTATCAAACAGGTGGATATTGTGAGAAAGAGTTTGCATCCATGGCAAGTTATGTATATAGCTATAAGAAAGGGTTAGTAGCGATTTAGGATTAGAAGCCACTTGTCTTAACGCATCATAAAGACCAATTAATATAATAAACTGAGGAATAAGAACGCCAATTGAGCCAATTGGATTAACCCCTCGCTCTTTGTATAACTCCATGAGCATAGCCGATTCTTGCTGTTTATTGCCTTTGGCTTCCTTTTTGATCCGCTTAAGTTCTGGCTGTAACTCACGCATTACCTTGGCTTGTCTTAGTTGACGTTTGACCAATGGCCACATAACTAGACGAATCACTAGGGTAAAAAGAATAATCGACAAACCGAAGTTATGCCCAGGTATAAGGGCATAAATTGCCACTAACAAGTTAAACAACGGTTTTACTATAAAAGTTGTAAACATTTAGCTTAATACCATACTTTCTTGCTAATACTATACCAGATTATCAGCCTTCCTGGCCAAAGAAGAAGTTATTAAATTCTCTTTTCTCTAGCGCTAAACACGATTGCTTAGAGCCATAGACCCATAAAGACTAGGCCATTAATAGCCCTGTTAAGATAAGCCTTAACTTGTTTAAGCTCAAAAGAACTATTTGCTTTATTTTAAGTACCTTCCTTAGCCAAAGTATAGTCACGCTAAGTAGGAAATAGATTTTTCAAGGCATCTTGCATCTTCTAGGTCCATAAACCTATAGCCCAACACCTCTTTTGCGGTAGCTATAAACCCCTGTGTTTTGTTATTTAATCCTAGTGGATGCTACATAGTTTAAGCTTCAGCCAAGGGGAGCAACAACCTCTAGACCACAGCTCACAAAGCACAGGAGGCGTACATCCAGCTAAAAAGTTCCTTTTATGAAGTCTATATAGTTTTCTCTATTTACTACTTTAACCTCTGTTTCATACGCACTCACGAAAGAGCGAGCGCCCTTACTAACCTGGCTATTCGTGTACTTAAACTCGTATGCTCTCAGTGGTTTATCGTAGGGTTTTTCAACATAATCTACCTCTGCCCCATCGTAACTACGCCAGAAATTATAGTGTACGAGCTTTTCGTTGTTGTTGGCATAAGCTTTCATCCGTTCAACCATTAAAAAGTTCTCCCAAATCGCTCCAAGATCATTGCGTAGATTGGGCTGGTTAAAATCACCAATTAAGGCATTGCGGACACCCAAATCAATAAAGAAGGTTTTATATTTACCGCCAATTTCTCGCCGTAAATTCTTGGCATATGGCGTAACTCTCATAATAACAAAGGCTTTCTCTAACACATCTATGTATGAAGCCACTGTCTTTTTATCAATACCCAGCCGCCTAGATAGTTCTTGTTCATTAACCTCAGAGCCTATCTGGTAGGCCAGAGCTCGAGCTAAGTCCTGAATGGCCTGTGAGTTTTTCACTCCTTGATAGGAAAGAATGTCTTTAAATAAGTACTTCTCTGCTATACCAACTAGTGCCCGCTGTTTCTGTGCAGAGTCTCCTTCGGTATATACTTCTGGGTAAAGTCCGTAAGTTAATACTGACGGTAATTGTGCATCGGCCGTCTGCTTTAATAGATATTCGTTTGACTCTTTTGGATGCTGGACACTAAGAACTTCTGTGAGCGATAGAGGAAACAGCTTAAATTCAAACATCCGACCCGTTAAGGGATCACTCATTTTATTTTGTAAATCAAGACTAGATGAACCAGTAGCTACCACACGGATTTTTGGAAAACTTTCGTGAATTATTTTTATAGTTAGCCCAGGATTAGCTAAACGCTGTGCTTCATCTATAAACAATAGCTCTACATTCTGAAGGAGTTGGGTTAGCAATGTTATTGAAGTGGTATTGATTGGTTGCAACTGCTCGTCTATGTCACAGTTTAAGAACAGTATTTTAGTGTTGTCGTCGCTATTTTTTGCCTGGATGTCTTTAACCAATGTAGTTTTGCCTACCTGGCGAGCACCCAAAACGAGAATTATTTTATCTTTTTGCTTAAGATCGGCAACAATATGGTTTTCGATTAATCTTGGGATCATAGTCTTATTATTACGCCAACTAGGATGATTTGTCAAACATATTACGCGTACTACGGTGATTACACTCCCCGCATTACGCGTAATATACACGCTCAAGCATCCTGGGGTTGTTTTTATACTAATCAATCTACCTACCCACTAAAATAAGCTTTTTAGGTTACTTAAGGCCGAGCCTGTTGGTGATCCTGGTCCACTTCAACTACTTGAGCTTGGCGTAACTGATTAACTATAAGTTGTTTTAATTCGGAATAAGGAAGTTCGGCAATAGAGTCGCTATAGACACTAAAAATTAAATCGTAACTATCTTTAATTTGTGGTTCACACTCTCTTATGACTTCGTATATTCTCCTTCTTATTCTATTTCTGACAACAGCCGATTTGCTAACCTTACGACTAACTACAACAGCCGCACGATAGCTGCTTCTTTTGGAATTGATGGCATATTTAAGAGCTATTTTTGAGTCTCTAACAGCTTGTCCTCTTCGATAAGCCCAATTAAGACTGTTATATCCATGAAATCGATGTGTTCGGGCGATCATTAGCTAAACTCTTTTTTAACCCCTGTTGGTAGATTTAATGAACTAGTAATTTATCTTTTCTTAGGCTGAGAGTTTAGTTCTACCTTTTTGGCGTCGTCGGGCAAGTATATTTTTGCCGCCACGACTTGACATCCTCTTTATAAATCCATGAACTCGAGCTCTTTTGCGTTTTTTTGGTTGATATGTTCGTTTGGGCATATATATTCCTTACATTTAGTGAAAAAAACAATGTTTAACCCACTAATTCTATCAAGTTTTCCACTTCTACTCAACTAAAGTCCACAGTTTTATAGATAATAAAAATACCTGTGTATAAATTGACCTCTATTTAGTAAAATAGTTTATAGAATCGTTTGAATTATATAGTTGGGTGTGGAAAACAAACGATTTAGGGACTAAACTAAGACTCTAGTAGTAGAGAACAGAGAGAGAAAAAAATAATATGAGCAGTCCTTTGTGGCAGGCGGTGTTAGGCGAAATCGAATTGTCGGTTTCAAGAGGCAACTACATCACCTGGTTTAAAAACACTCAGCTGGTCCAACACAGCGATGAGCTAGTTATAATTGGTGTACCCAATATCTTCATCAAACAACAGCTAGAGAAGAAATTTAATGATGTTTTTGTTGAAACTTTGAAGAAAAATGGCATAACACCCGAGCGAATTGAATACAAAATCGTAGCCATGGAGCCACACAAGATTGAAGACGATGAAACCATTTTAACTCCAGAAGAAATCCAGACAGTTACTCTTCCTCCAAAAATAACCAACAACGGCATTTCTCAATCTTATCGCCAAGGTTTAAACGAACGCTACACTTTTGATAATTTTATAGTTGGTGCTGGTAATGAGCTGGCTTTTGCGGCTTGCCAGTCAATAGCTGCCAATCCAGGCAAGAAATACAATCCCCTGTTGCTTTATGGAGGCGTCGGTATTGGCAAAACCCACCTCATTCAGGCAGTGGGCAATTCAGCTAAGTTAAATAACCCTGAGGCCAAAATTCTATATATTACCACCGAACAATTTGTTCAAGAGTTTGTCGAGGCCTTAAGATACAGGAAAACTAACGATTTTGCCACCCATTATCGAACGGCTGATATGTTAATAGTTGACGATATTCAATTTATCGCCGGTAAAGAAAAAATCCAGGAAGAGTTTTTCCACACCTTTAACGCACTCCACCAGGCCAATAAACAAATTATTATTAGTTCTGACCGTCTGCCTAAAGATATCCCGACACTAGAAGAACGCCTACAAAGTCGATTTGCCTGGGGAATGAGCATAGATATGCAAAATCCAGACTTTGAAACACGTTGTGCAATTATCCAGATTAAGGCTCAATCGAATAATGTTGAACTGCCTAACGACGTGGTTGAGTATTTGTCTACCAACATCCATACCAACGTCAGGGAGCTAGAAGGCGCCCTTAACCAATTGTTGGCTTTTTGTGAAATGCGTGCCCTTGAACCCAATATAGATATCGCTATCAGTGTTCTCGGTAGCTCACGGACTAGACCAAAACACCTATCGGCTAAACAAATAATAGAAAGAACCGCTAAACACTTTCAGGTTCCCTTAGAAGACATCCTAGGACCAAAAAGAGACAAAGACATAGTTGTGCCCAGACAAATTGCTATGTACATTCTTCGCAGCGAGTTACATTTAAGTTTTCCTAAAATAGCTCGTGAGCTAGGTCGTAAAGACCATACTACAGCTATTCATTCGGTTGAAAAAATAGAAAAAGAATCTCAACTAGATTCTTCCTTAAGAACAGCTATTTCAGAAATAAAGGAGCGGTTATATGCCTAGTATAAGTTGTGGAGCTAAGCTTAAAAATAGGGAGTATTCCTGTGTAAAAAATATTACTGCAACCACAGCTTGGTTGTGGATTTTACCTATGATTGTGCATATTAATAATTATTTAACACAGTTTATGAGCTACTTATACACTGCCATAAAAGATGTTATTACCCTTTATTTTAGCCCTATTATGCACACAAAACACAGCCCTAACAACAAATACAACTTAAAAATTTATTTATATTTATTATTATCAAAGCGAAAGGAAACAATATGAAATTACAAGTTACTCAGGAGCATTTAAATCAGGCGTTAAACTCTGTTGGCAGAGTTGCTAACACTAGGAATACTCTACCGATTTTATCAAACGTGTTGATTAAAACCGCTAATAATCGGCTAAGTTTAGCAGCTACTAACCTAGATATAGCCATTGTTCACTATATTGGAGCAAAGATTGACCAAGAAGGAGCGATTACCGTACCCGCTCGATTAATGCAAGAATTTATAAGCAGTTTACCTAGCGGAGTTATAGAACTAGAACTAGAAAACAACAAACTAAAAATTGCCACCGACCAATACAACTCTACAATTAACGGAATTGTGGCTGACGATTTTCCAGTTATGCCAACTATAAGCGAGGGTAAAAAATGGACAATTGACAGTGTGCTTTTAAAAAAAGGCTTACAGCAAGTTGTTTTTGCTGCTAGTAGTGACGAAACCAGACAAGTATTAACTGGAGTCTATTTACACACCAAAGACTCCAAGTTATTTATTGCAGCTACTGATAGCTACCGTTTAGCAGAACGTGATTTAGGTAAAAACACTCAAGATGTGTCAATTCTTGTACCAGCTAACGCGATGCAGGATTTGTTGAGAGTAATGGGAGATTATGAAGGAGAAGTTAACGTTACTCACGATGGACAACAGGTGTTGTTTCAGGTTGGCGATGTCGAGTTAACCGCTAGATTAGTAGAGGGTACATATCCTGATTATCAAAAACTTATTCCTAGCGATTTTTCAGCTCAAATAAAGCTCAAAAAAGCTGATCTTAATAATGTCACTAAGGTCTCTAGCTTGTTTGCTAGAGAAAGCGCAGGCAGTGTAACAATTGAATTAAAAGAAAAAGAATCAACCCTCAGTATTTGTTCTATTGCCTCTCAACTTGGAGAAAATGTTGCTACAGCCAAGGGAAGCGTTGGCGGAGACGGGAGTATTACTCTTAACTCAAGATACCTTTTAGATGCACTAGGAGCACTTAATGGAGAAGAGGTTTTCTTTGGATTTAATGGTAAACTAGAGCCAACAATACTCAAAGATCCTAAAGACAACAACTATAAACACGTAATAATGCCTCTTAAGAGCTAAGATAAGACTACAATTAAATTATGATTGCCGAAATTCGGCTCAGACAATTTAGATCCTATGACGATCAAGTTTTTACCCTTGGCAAAGGGATAAATATAGTTGTTGGTCCTAATGCTAGCGGAAAAACTAATCTGTTGGAGGGTTTGGTAGTTGGTTGCCTAGGAAGCTCTTTTAAAGCCAACGATTATCAGCTCATAAAACATGGTTGTAACTGGTTTAGAATTGACATGGTTGATGAGTTAAATAAGACTAGATCGGTTAAAATTGCCAACCAAAATAAAATCACCAAGGATTTTATAATTGAAAACAAAAACTATAAAAAGCTAAGTTTAGCTAATCGCCTTCCAGTAGTTCTATTTGAACCAAACGACTTATTGTTGTTAATTGGATCACCAGAAACGCGTAGAAATTATTTAGATCAGATACTTGAACAAATCCATCCAAACTACAAAAAAGTAAAAAGCGACTACCTAAAAACTCTTAGACAACGGAATAATTTAATAAAAAAAGAAGGCAGTTATAGCGAATTGTTTCCTTGGGATGTTCGTTTAAGTCATCTTGGTGGGATTATTGCCTTAAGTAGATCTGAATTAGTTAATAAACTAGACCAAAAAATAACCCAAACCTATCGTTTGTTGTCTAGAGACAAAGCGCAAATTAATATTGACTATATATCATCGGTAGACATCGATCAGTATCAAAGTCGAATGCTCAAAAAACTGGCAGCAAATCGAGAACTAGATATCCTAAGAGGTTTTACAACCACTGGACCGCACCGAGAAGACTTAGGAATTTTAGTAAACAATAAACCAATATTAAGTGTTGCTTCTAGAGGCGAAACCCGCTCGGTAGTAGTATCTCTTAAGTTGATGGAGATAGAGATTATTAAGCAGCAAACAAATACTATGCCGCTAGTCTTGCTAGATGATTTATTTAGTGAACTAGATGCCGATCGTCGAGCCTATACGACCGAATATTTAATTGATTACCAAACCGTTATTACTACTACTGATTTAGAAAACTATCTAAATATTAGCTCAAAAATAAACTATATTAAACTCTAAGAAAAAACTCAGTATGAACATTCGGCAGTTTAACTACTAAATCCATACGTTTCTGTTAATTTGAGCATAGTAGCGCACTCATATTGACTTTGAGCGTTATCGTTAACCCCGTCGATAACCTCTAAGACATAGTTGCCATATTTTACAGCCATAACCTCGTCGGGCATGGTCTGGGCATAATTACTAACAATTGATTGGTTGTCCCATATAGCTTCCTGTCCGTTTACTGCATTGGGTATTATTTTCATATTTGAATTTGAAGGAACGCCAGCAAGATCGGTGGCCCACACGTTATGATCGATTGGGAAAAAAGTGCTAGATTGAGAATTGTTGTTAAGAGTTATGCCAATTAGTATATCGCCATTACCAGATCCTGTTTGTGCCCAGTTGCCTATACCTGGAGCGTCAGGAGGGAGGATTGATGAGGTATCTTTGCAACTAACTTGCCCGTATTGTAAGTCATAAAAGGCGTTAACGTAACTGGCTAGTTGAGGAACATCGCATAAGTTCGCTATTGGAGTACCAACGCTAGAGTTTTGGGTTGAATTGCTGCTGCTGTTACTGTTTGGTGAGGAAGAATTAGATACACTGCTTGCTGGGGAACTGTTTGGTTTTTCTTTTTTAGGTTGGGAAGATGGCGCAGCGGCTGGGTTACTAGTGCTTGCTTCGCTGCTTGGCTTTGAACTGCTACAGCCTGCTAACACGCTGCTACCTAATAATATAGCCATTAAACCTTTCACAACTCTTTTTTTGGACACCTCTTTTTTTAAAGGTTGTGCTGCTAGAGTCTCGATAGACATAATAATCCTCCTTATAAGATTGTTTAGTCACATCACTTTCATAAAAACAGTATAACCATAAAACACAAAAACAAACAACATTTGTCCAGAAAATCATTTATAGATAATAGGTAACAACAAAATACTAAATAATGTTTTTGTACTGAATTTGATAGTTGTTAGGATTTAGACCTAAGGATTGAATATATGATACAACGTCTTGTTTTTCTTGGTTGGCTGTAGCTGTTATGTTGTTTGCTTGGGCTTGAGGAATAAAAAGCTCGGCAATTAAAACTAATTGTTGACTATTGTTAACTGTTTGATATGAATAATTTAGAGTAAAGTCTGGGGTGGTATGGGGTAAATATTTAACTATTGGATTGCTGTGTTGTTGGTTATATTTAAGTTGTTTTTTCAGCAAAGCCTGGCGCTGGGCATTAGACAAATCTTGGGTTGGAACATATCGTGGAGTAAAGCTAAATAACTGGTTAGTTAATTTTTGACCCTTACTGTCTATAATGCCGGACACTGAAATTGTATATTTAGTATTAGTGTTTAAGGGGGTTTGTAGATTAATATAAACAAAACTCCCACTAACTCGGTAAGAACTAATTATATTTGGACTGGCGGTGATTTTTAGGTCATTCGCTTTTAGGTTACGATTAAATTGAATATTAAAAAAAGGTGATACGCTAGCCACGTCGTTTGTCGGCGGATTAGTATTAACGACTCGGAAAGTAGAATCCTTAATAACTATGTAAACAGAATATCCAACTAAAAGTACGACAATCAACACAGCTATCGCCAGAAGACGTTTTTTGAAAAGATTGCTTGCGTTAGTTTGGGGATACATAACCAGTTATTCCATTATCATAATAACCTATTCCGGTTTCGATACTAACTATTGACCCGCCAGGATAGGGTCCGCTTCCTTGATCTCCTCCTATGTACGTAGATATGCCGTTTTGATTGGATATAAACATATTAACATGGCCGGTTCCATAAATTGCTAAATCACCAGGCTGGGGTACATATCCACTACTCTTGGGATGCCATTGAAAGTTTAGATTTTGTTCACCAACTGATTGAATATCCACAACGGCAGCAATTCGCCAATTAGGATCGGGCTGTAAAGGATAACCGGCCTGTTGATATATCCAGCTAACAAAATCGGCGCACCATTCTTGAACGTTGTTTTGACTATAAATTAAATAACCTTTTTCTGAATATGTATTTACACCATTCCATGGGTATCCGGGTTGGTTTTTCCAGACTGCTAGCTGCTGTTCAGCCAAACAGACAACTTGCTGCCTAATACTTGCTTGAGCTCCAGTAATAGGAGTAGAGGCGGACGATAACGAGCTGCTATTGCAATTAATGTTGATTCCACAGGTTCCGTTAGCCGCGGGGGATAGACCACCACTAAAAGGAACGGGTGGAGTTACAGAAGGAGAAGAGTTCCAATATTGAGTTAGATAGGCCTGAGCCTGAGGGAGCGAGTTTTTTAATTCGTTTTGATAATTAAGGTTTCCAGGATTTGGTGGTCCAGGGTTTTGGACCTCTTGGCCAACCTCTTCTGGGGTTAAGTTTTGCCAACCAGGAATGTTTTGTACACCTTTATTTAGGGCGGCCGGATTAGCCAAGCCTGTTAAGTTGGTTCCAGGAGGCGTGCCAAAAAAGGCTTCGGCAGCATATGCGGGGCTCATTAGCTGGGTAATGGCGCTTAAATTGTTAAGAGCCGCTTGCCCAGTAGCAAGCGTACTCCAATCGTATTGAGGCTGTTGTTGATAAATACCAACCGAATCACCATTAGTTCCTACTGCATTATGAGCAACACTAAGGGATAAAGGAACATTAGAATTGGCATATATTTGCATACCAGATTCATCCTGGGCTACCATTAATCCTATTAAAGCACCAGCTTGGCCTAAGCCTTCATATTTTGCAATACCAATAATCGTTTGTATTACTTGTTGTTGAGAGGTTGTCGCGGATACGCTACCGTTAACCGAAGTACTAATGGTAGTAGTTAGGCCACAAGAGCTAGGAACCTGTTGGCTATCATAATAAATACTATTATTTTCAATGCTAAATAAGTTTAAAGCAGAAATAGCTGACGCATTACTAGTCAACAAGACTAACGAAAGAATGCTTATGCAAATAAATAAAAATTGTTTTTTCATTGAGTGTTAGTTAAGTCCGTATAAAAACTCATCACTTGGCTGTCTAGTATATATTGGCGAAAGCGAGACATAATGTTTTGAAGTTGAGGTAGATTTTCCATATAGCTTTGACAACCAGGATTGCCTCCACCGATTTGATCGCAAAACGAAGTGGCTACTTGTTGGGTACCGATAGCTACCGGAGTAACGTTTAGGTTGTTGTAGTTTCCTTCCGTGCCGCAAATTGGATTTGGAGAAGTTTCGTTTAATGCATTGGCGAAAGCTTGTGGGGTTTCGGCAAAACAATGAAAAACATCAGTAGTACTATTATCTGGTGTTGCGTTTGGGTAGTTATTTGGGTTTCCCAATAAGTTAATTAATGATCTGGTTTGTCCGTTATATGTAATAGTTGTGTTATATAAATAATGTTCGTTACTAATGGGGTCGTATTTCGTTATTTGGCTATTAGTAAATCCATATTGGGTTACATCATACGGTTGACCCGGATTGGTATCCTGAGTTAGGGCCATTATTCGAGGACCTCCTATTAAACTGCCAATACTGTGCATCAATAACAAAGGCGATTTTATAATGTCATTTGCTAAAGAGCCTATGATAGCCATTCTGGATGTCGGCAAACTAATTGCTAGCTTAGAAACCAAAGACGCTGGATTACTAAAAGCAAACAATCTATTGGCAAGTGGTTTCTGACTTTGAGCAATCTGTTCGGCTCGAGCTCCTTCGTTAGCTAAAGCGACTGCTTGAGAATTTTGAAGAGGCTGACCGCCAAGGCGCTGAGAATACATATTAAACAATATGTTAGCTCCGGCATCCGAATTATTTAATAGTTGGACCGAGTTCTCTAAACCATCTAATCCTATGGGAGTAAAATATTTAGTAACTAAAGGTATCACTGTGTTATGTATAATATTTTGAACAGCGTAGGTTCCTGCAACAAATGCAACTTCGGT
>JAJZWH010000069.1 GCA_021846765.1 bacterium
TAATATTTATATTGTCAGCTAGAAGTAGAAAATTAGCCAGAAATCATTTAAGTTTAGAAGAAACGATCGAACAATTAGAAAATGCTACACAAAAACTAAACTCACAGGTTAGAATAAAACAAAAAGATGTTTCTAGGTTAAACAAATTAAATCGAGAATTAAGAGAAGTTATAGATAACGTCATGGCTGATCAAGTACTTTGGGAAAATAGGATTAAAGATAGTATTAAACAAAAGGAACAACCAAAGACATAGGTATTCTTAAATTATGACTCTTCTAGAGGGTCTAAGTAGTCGTTTGGGTTTAGTTGATAATTTTTTAAGCTTGTCTAGCTTAGCTTGATATTGATCAGCTTCTAAATTCATATCGTGACTTCTATAAGCTTTGATGATTAGTGAATAAGTTTCTTTATTTGGTTCTAGCTCGACTGCTTTTAGTAGTTCTTGAAACATCAATTTATCGTTACCTAGTTTTTCTTGAACTTTTGCGTAGGCAATATGGCGAGCAGCTAATTGATCCTCAAGTTTTAAAGACTGTTCAAAAGCAACTGCGGCTTTATCGTAGTTTTCGGTTTCATAGTATATAAGTCCTAAATTATGCAGCGATGAAGGAGTTGCTTCGATACTACTAGCTATTTCAAAACAATCAATGGCATCTCGATATTCTTTTTGCTTAGCGTAGAGTATACCTAGCCTGTTGTAAGCTGCTGCATTTTTTTCATCAATTTTAAGTATCGTTAGTAGTGCTTTTTCGGCTCTTAGGAATCTATTTTCACGCATGCTATAGTGAGCTATGTCCCATAGTTTACCAATTCTATCACCAATTTTCCTTGATGTATTAGCAAATTCATCATCTCGAATAGTTGCGTTATGATAAGCTAAACCGGCTATGGCTACTATTATTAAAAGATCATACATATAATTAATATCTACTATACTCTTAAAAGATTAAATATTAAGCATTAACTCAGTTAAGATTAGTTTTGGATTAACGTGATTATTCAGTTGATTGGCTGCAATATATGAATGACTTAAGACATTATTCCAATGATTAAATTGTTGATTATCTGCCTTTTCTAGAGCCAATTTAGCCATTTGTTGCATTAACGCGAAGATATTAGCAAGGAGTTCCTTGTCTTTGTATATTTCATTTATTTTAACTAATTTTTGGTATTGATTGGTGGTTAATATTTCCCTGGTAATAGTTGCTGCTTGAATTAAGGGATGATTGTCTAGATTATTGGCTATTTCACTTGCTAATCCACTTAATCCAGAGCTAATATTAATTGCTAATTCGCTATCAGTCGATTTTAGACCTTTATTTTGTAAATATATTTGTATATCTTGACGGCTAGGAGGAATTATTTTTATTATTGGCAAACGTGACTTAATTGTCGGTAGTAATTTATTTGAAACTGAAGTCGTTAGTAAAAATAAAGTATTAACAGGGGGCTCCTCTAAATTCTTAAGTAAGGCATTTTGTGCCTCTAGAGACATGAAATCAGCATTATCGATAGCCACTATCCTATTAATTGAGTGTTGATTATCGGGGACTTTAGTAGATAGAAAATTATTTATTTGTCTAATTTTGTCTATATTTATTAATTTTTTTTCATCTGGAGTTATTAATAAAAAAAATGGATTAGTTATCACTAATTTATCGCTGCAACTTAGTAGATTACTGGCTAGCCACTTAACAATAGAAGATTTTCCAGATCCTCTAGGACCTTGTAGAAGTAAGGATTGACCTGGATTAGCTAGAAAATATCCTAGTAGTTTTTCGGTTTTTGGATTTAATACCAGATCCATAATTTATAGTATAGTACTTGGTATTTTAATTAGTTTTTTAAATTCTTGTGGTATAGGGGCAGTAAATGTTATTTTTCCTATATCCGGTAGATTAATTGTTAATTTATAGGCATGCAAGAGAAGCCGTTGATATTCCATGCCTCCATAAAACTTATCTCCTATGATCGGGTATTTAATTGATTTCAAATGGACTCTTAATTGATGGGTTCTTCCAGTAGTTGGTGTCAACATTAGTAAACTATAATCTTTATTAGATGTTATTACTTGATATGAGGTTTGAGCTGTTTTACCGTTTGGTCCTACTCGAAAAGTAGATGGATGTTTAGGATTTCTTTCAATAGGCATATTGATTATTGCTTGTTGTCGTTCTAGGTGGCCGTTAACAATTGCCAGGTAGGATTTATTAACCTTTCTGTTTGCAAATTGTTTCTGTAGATAATCTAGAGCAAAGGTTGTCTTGGCGGCAATTATTAAACCTGAAGTTCCTCGATCCAGACGATGAACAATACCGGCTCGGTTGCCTGACATATTAGTAGCTAATCTGTTAGATATAAAACTTGCAATGCTGGCCTCTTCGTTATTATTGGATCCTTTGCTATGAGTTATTAGGCCGCTAGGTTTATTGATTACTATGCAAAAATCATTTTCAAAAACAATTGGCAAATCTATATTGGTTGGTTGATTATTGAATTCAATATCTTGAAAACACACTATGTCGTTAAAATGAAGTTTATAGCTAACCTTAGTATTTGTATTGTTTACTTTAATTTTTCCTTCTATTATTTTTTTAGCTAAATAGCTACGACTGAATTGTGGGTATAATTCACTTATAAAGACATCTACTCTTTTAGCTTGTTTTTGCCTAAAAGTTACGCTACCATTATCCATCGAGTACTACTAACTTCTTAGGCCGATAACTTTTTGAACTAAATTAAGTTTCTTGTTAGCGATCTTATTGATTAGCTTTTCGTCCTTGTTGAGTTTAGCCATAATTTTATCTACATTAACTTTAGTTATATTATTTTGATAATTTTCTAGAAAGTGTTCAACACTTTCTGCTGTTATTTGTTTGAGATCGGTGTAACTGGTTTTACTACTCCATTCTTTAGTGGTTTGTTCTATTGAAGTATTTTTCAGCATTGCCAGGATTTGTAATAGATTACTTATGCCTGGTTGATTTTTAAAATCATAATTTATTTTATTCTTTGAATCGGTGGTTGCAGACATAATTTTTTTAAATGCCTGTTTAGGGTCATCTGTCAGTAGTATTGTACCGTTTGGGTCGGCTATACTTTTGCTCATTTTTAATTCTGGGTGTCTTAGATTGCGTATTCTTAGTCCACTAGTGCCATGCTCGTTAAATCTTACCTGTCTTTCCCAACTGGCAGGTATTGTAAATAGTTTTTGATTAAATTGTTTATTTATACGCATCGCAATATTTCTAGTTAATTCCAAATGTTGACGTTGATCTTCACCTACTGGTACAAATAACGCATCGTAGAGTAATATATCGGCTGCCATTAAGACTGGGTAATTAAATAAACCTGCATTAACTATTGGGCTGTGTAGGCTTTTGTCTTTATATTGGGTCATTCGATTTAATTCGCCTACATGAGTAAAGCAATCTAATATCCACGTTAGTTCACTGTGGGCTGGTATAAAGCTTTGGCGATAAATATAGCTACTAGGCGTATCGATGTTTAGTCCGCTGGCAACCATAGCTACTAAATTATCGATAGTTCTTTGGTATAGCTTACTATGATCAATAGGCGTGATAAAACTATGCAAATCCGGAATAAACATGTTAATTTGGAAATCCTGACC
>JAJZWH010000070.1 GCA_021846765.1 bacterium
AGAGTATTATTAGCTAGCGTAACCTATTTTAAAGCAAAACCTGGAGATCAAGTTAGTGTCAACGTACCCGAGGATGACACTAATGCCGAATGGGCAGCCCTAGAAGCAGCACTATAAGACAATATCTCTTAATTACAACGGGTAAAAGTAATCTTTGGGTTATAATTAAGGCTACATTATGGGACAAGCGCTGTACCGAAAATATCGGCCTAAAACTTTGAATGAAATCGTTGGCCAAGAACATATTTCTCAAACCTTAGGTCAGGCAATTAAGACAAGCAATATCAGTCATGCTTATTTATTTAGCGGACCAAAAGGGGTAGGTAAAACATCTATAGCCAGAATACTGGCTCATGAGATTAATAATCTCGATTATGATGAACATAAAGAATATTTAGATATTATCGAAATAGATGCAGCATCCAATAATGGTATAGATGATATCAGAGACTTGAGAGAAAAAGCATATATAGCACCAACCAGCGCACCTTATAAAATATATATTATCGACGAAGTGCATATGCTCTCCAAGCAAGCCTTTAACGCTTTATTAAAAACACTAGAAGAGCCGCCTGCTCACGTTATATTTATATTGGCAACTACTGAAATTAATAAAATCCCGGAAACTATCATCAGTAGAACTCAACGTTTTCAATTTAAATTAGTCGAGCAAGAAAAAGTAGTCAAACAGCTAAAAAAAATAGCCAATCTGGAATCGATAAAAATTAATGCTCAAGCATTACAACTAATTGCTATGCACGGCCAAGGAAGCTTTCGGGACAGCATTAGCTTACTTGATCAGGCATCTAATTATGTTCAACCAATAACCGAAGAGACTATAAACGTTCTAATTGGTTTACCGCCAACGAAATTAATTGATGAAATTATCGATAATTTAGTCAACGCTAATCAATCAAGCCTAATTAGGAATTTAAATAATCTTTTCGTTCAAGGATATACAGCTCCAGCGATCGCTTCTAATTTAGCCTCTATTCTAAGAACTCAACTAATTAACCAACGTCCTCTGATATCCAATCATGCAACCCTCGAACTACTTGCTAATCTTATTGACGTCGATGGATCAAATCAACCTGAATCATATTTAGAGATCTGCTTACTTAAAACAATTATTCAAGACACTCAAGATTCTGACAGAGAGACACAGAAAAAAGTAATCGAAAAAGGAAACAGTCAATCAAAAAATAACCAAAACCTATCAGTTCAAAATCACAATACAACTAAAGATAGTCAAAAAGTTTCAAATAATTCCCAAAGTCTAGACTCTAAGACATCCAAAAAAAACAGCCAAACATCCACGGATAAACTAGACTGGGATGCCGTTTTAAATATTTTAAAAGCTAAATACAACACTCTATATGGAGTGGTTAGAATGGCGCAAGTAGACACAACTAATCCATTAAAAGTTAAACTAAGTTTTGCTTTTGCTTTTCATCAAAAACGAGTTAACGAGAGTAAAAATAAAGAAATAATACTAGATGCTATAAGACAAGTAAGCACAAAAGATATAGGGTTAGAATGCGTTATTGATTCCAGCTTATTAACTAAAACTAAACACCAGGAAAAAGAACCTGATATAGATACGATCACCACAATCTTCGGTAACAGCCAAACGATCACGTAGTAACAGAGGATAAGATGTTCATAACTGTTAGGTTGAATCAACTAGAAAGAATATAATAGCATTTAGTTATTAAAGAGTTAAAAAGAAGTAAAAATGGCCAGCATAACATCGCCTCTAAAACAACCGCCTCAGAATATTGACGCCGAGGCATCACTATTAGGATCAATATTAATAGACACCGATGCAATAGTTAAAATAGCCGACACAATTAGACCAAGCGATTTTTTTGAAAAAAAACATGAAATAATTTATCAAGCTTTAATTAATCTCTATGAAAATCATTCGGCTATTGATGTATTAACATTAGCCAATAATCTCAGGGCTAGCGGCCAACTAGATAGTGTTGGTGGACCTACATATCTAACAGAACTGACCAACTTTGTGCCAACAGCAGCACATGTTGAACAATATGCAGACATCGTTACTCAAAAAGCTCTTAGACGACGATTGATAACCGTATCCCAACAAATGGTTTCTTTAGGATTCGACGAAACTAAAGCTCTGCATGAATTAATTGAAGAAGCCGAGAGCAATCTATTTGCAGTCAGCGAGCAACATGTTAAACAATCAGTCGTTAGCATTGAAACTATTTTAGCCGAAAGCTTTGAACGATTAGATGATCTGCATAAAGATAAACAAAAAATTAGGGGTATATCAACTGGCTTTAAAGATCTAGACAATATGTTAGCTGGTTTTCAGCGATCTGATTTATTTGTTTTAGCCGCCAGGCCATCAATGGGCAAAACAGCATTGATGCTTAATTTTGCACACAATGTAGCAGTTCAATCAAAACAACCAGTATTGTTTTTTAGCCTAGAAATGAGTAAAGAACAGTTAGTGGATCGATTATTAAGTATCCAATCGGGTGTTGATGCATGGGCCTTAAGAACTGGTAACTTAACTGATCGAGATTTTGAAAAAATTGGTGAAGCTATGGGCGTATTAAGTGAAGCGCCAATATATATTGACGACACGCCAGGAATCACGGTAAGTGATTTAAGAACTAAAGCCAGAAGAGAAGCCCATCATCACCCTTTGGGATTAATCGTAGTAGACTACCTACAATTAATGAGCGGAGGCAGCCGATTTGGCAGTGACGTTAACCGAGTTCAAGAAATATCTGAAATATCTAGAGGCTTAAAAGGAGTTGCCAGAGAATTAGACGTACCTCTAATGGCTGCATCTCAACTTAATAGATCAGTAGAAAATCGTACTCCACAAATACCTCATTTAGCCGATTTAAGGGAGTCGGGATCAATTGAACAAGACGCTGACGTAGTAGCTTTTATTTATCGAGAAGAATTCTATAATCCAGAAACTGATCGAAAAAAAATAACTGACCTCTTGATAAAAAAACATCGTAATGGACCAGTTGGGGGAGTTGAACTTTATTTTGATAGCGATAAACAGCGCTTTAGATCAATCGACACTAAACATAGTGACCCATTCTAGTAACTCCGATGAACTTAAAAAAATTGATAAAAAAACTAACCTGGCCGGACAGAAAAGCAACTTGGGGAATAGCTATATTTGTTTTGGCAGTTCTAGCCTTATTTTGGCGTTTATCTTCAATTACTAACAATAAATTATCCATTTACGAAATCGTAACTAAGCACAACTTATACATAGATAGCCCTTGGTGGAAAAGCTTAAATTACATATCTGGACCATACTACTTATTGCTCCATGCTACATTTAAAATTAACCATAGTGTATTTGATTTACGATTGGCTTCAGTTTTAGTTGGCTTAATATCCATAATGTTAGTCTATTGGTTAATTACTGAGTGGCATGGGTATAAAATAGCCGTATTAGCAACGGCTATTTATTTAACTAATTTTGGTTTATTAATCGTCAGTAGACAAGCTATCCTATATTCTTCCGAATTATTGGTACCTATTGCCTTAGTGTTTGTTATAACTCTTTTAAATCAACATAAAAGTTTTAAAAATTTAATTATTTTTATAGCTGTTATTAGTGGCAGCGAT
>JAJZWH010000071.1 GCA_021846765.1 bacterium
ACTCTTCTCTTTTAAGTCCAGATATAGTTGGAGATCGTCATTACTTTTTAAGTTTGCAGGTTCAAGCATTAATCCAAAAATATGAATCACTCAAAGGTATTATTGCGATAATTGGTGAAAGCGAACTATCTGCAGCCGATAGATCGGATTATGCTAAGGCTAAAAAATTAATTAAGTTCTTTTCTCAGCACATGTTTGTTATGGAACGCCAGAACGGCACTAAAGGTGAATATTTTACTCGAGAAGAAACTTTAAAAGGAATTGAAGAGATTATTGTTTAATGGATAGTTTTAAGGTTAGCGATAAAACGGACCAACAGACCAATAAGAAAGAACACTCAAAATCTTTAAAGGTTAGAATATCTTCACCCTATCAGATCTATTTCGACGAACCTGCCTTAAGTATATCTGGCGAGAATTTAACTGGACCATTCGATATTTTACCTGGACATCATAATTTTATAACTTTACTAACAGCTTGTGAATTGTCCATTAAAACAGATAATGGAATGAGGAAAATTAAAATTAATGGCGGAGTAATGCACGTAAAAACGGATATGGTTACGGTTTTTTTAGATATATAAGATGTCTGCCAAGATGACTTATAGAATGGCTAATTCGTTTAAATTTCATTAAAATAAATATTTATATATGGCACAGAAAGTTTTTGTCGGCATGTCCGGCGGTGTAGATAGTTCATTGAGCGCTGCAATATTGGTTGAACAGGGCTACCAAGTAGTTGGCGTATATATGAAAAATTGGACTAAGGATTTACCTGGTTTCGTATGTCCTTGGAGAGAAGATTTTAAGGACGCTAAAACTGTTGCTGTGCAACTAGGCATACCTTTATTGGTGTTTGATTTTGAAAAAGAGTATCGTTCTCTAGTTGTTGATTATATGCTTGATGGCTATAGGCAAGGCATAACTCCTAATCCGGATATAATGTGCAATCAAGAAATTAAATTTAAGCTATTTTTTAAGACTGCTGTTAAAAATGGTGCAGATTTAATAGCCACTGGACATTATGCTCGTAGTATTAATGGAAAGTTATATAAAGGTTTAGATGAACATAAAGACCAAAGTTATTTTCTTTACAGAATTGAACAGAATGTTCTTCAGCGAGTACTATTTCCAATTGGCGGATTAACTAAGACAAAAGTTAGACAGCAGGCAACTAAGCGACGACTAATTACCGCCGATAAACCGGACAGTCAAGGAATTTGTTTTGTTGGCGAGATTGGTATCAAACAATTTTTATTAGCTGAACTGGGAGAGCAGCCGATTGGTGACATAATTGACCAACATGGTAACAAGATTGGCCGACACGATGGAGCTATATACTACACTATAGGACAAAGACATGGACTAAATGTAGGCGGTGGACTTCCTTATTACGTAATAGATAAAGATATTCAAAAAAATATTGTTTATGTGACTACAGACTTAAATGATCGGAAATTATGGAGTAGCCATGTTCAATTAATAAATTTATGGTGGATTAATAAACCACCCAGAGACCATCATGAATATCAGATTAAGGTTAGATATAGAACGGAAAGTGTTAAATGTCAAATCAAGGTCTTGGAAAATGAGTTTTGTGTAGTTGATTTAGACGATGAAGTTCGAGCTGTAAGTCCGGGTCAATCAGCAGTCCTTTATGATCAAGATTTAGTTATCGGTGGTGGTATTATCCAATTTGCTAAATAATTCTGTTAAAATATGGATCAATAATAATGAAGACTATGAATGCCCAACAAATTAGACAAGCCTATTTAGATTTTTTTGTTCAAAAACAACACCTAGTATTGCCACGGGCATTGCTAGTGCCACAAGACGACCCTACGACACTATTTACCGGTAGTGGCATGCAACCATTATTGCCATATTTATTGGGTCAAGAACATCCCCTAGGGAGCCGTTTGGTCGATAGTCAAACATGTATCAGAGCCCAAGACATAGAAGAAGTAGGAGATAACCGGCATACAACATTCTTTGAGATGTTAGGCAATTGGAGTTTAGGGGATTATTTCAAACAAGAGCAAATTCAATGGTTGTGGGAATTTTTAACTACCATAGTGGGACTTGATCCTCAGCGCATATATGTTAGCTGCTATCTTGGCAATAAATCGTTAAATATACCAAAAGATATTCAAAGCGCGGCCATATGGGCTGATATTTTTAAAAAATCAGCAATTGATCCTGTAGAAATTGATTTAGATACTCCGGAATTAGGAGGACAATTAGGTGATCAGCATGGACGAATTTTTTTCTATAGTGACAAAAATTGGTGGTCGAGATCTGGGAGTGCTAGCAATATGCCCGATGGTGAACCTGGAGGTCCAGACACTGAATTATTTTACTTGTTCCCGCAAGTTAAACACGATATAAAGTATGGCAAATATTGCCATGTTAATTGCGATTGTGGCAGATATATTGAACTAGGTAATTGTGTTTTTATGGAATATTTAAAAACCGCTAAAGGATTTTCTAAATTACCCAAAAGGAATGTAGATTATGGTGGTGGTTTAGAACGAATCGCTGCCGCTGCTCTTGACGATCCAGATGTTTTTAAGATTAGTTTAATGTGGCCAATAGTTAATATTTTGGAGCAAATATCTGGTCGTCGCTATGCTAGTCAGACTAATTCCATGAGAGTAATTACGGATCATTTAAGAGCGGCTACTTTTTTGGCTATAGATGGCGTGATTCCCAGCAATAAAGAACAGGGTTATGTAATGCGTCGCTTGATTAGAAGAGCCATTAGATATGCATTCGATTTAGGTATTGAGCAAAACTTTATAGGAGAGGTTGTATCGATAATTGCAGATATTTATCATCAGGATTTTCCAGAAGTGGCTAAAAATAGGGATAAGATAATAGAAATTTTAGTCAGAGAAGAAAAAATTTTTAGACAAACTTTGCGCAAAGGCTTGAAGCAAATGGACAAATTATCTAGCCAGGGCAATTTAACCGGCGAAGCTATATTTACACTTTACGATACTTACGGATTTCCTGTTGAGTTAAGTAGTGAAGAAGCCTTTAAACGAGGCTTAGAGCTTGATAGTAATTGGCGAGAAGTCTTTAATTCTAAAATGGCTAATCAACGAAAATTATCTCAAACAGCGGCTAAGGGTACATTTAAAGGTGGACTTGGTGGCCACAGTGATATCCATAAAAAATACCATACTGCCACTCATTTACTGTATAAAGCCTTGAGAGATACCCTTGGGGATATGGTAGTTCAACATGGTAGCAATATAACAGAAGAAAGATTGAGGTTCGATTTTAGTTATCCGCATAAATTAACTAACGAACAAATTAAAGAAGTAGAGGATATTGTTAATAAACAGATCAGCAGAGACTTAGTTGTTTCTTGGTCTGAGTATCCTACTGAGAAAGCCTTAAAACAAATGGGGGCTTTAGGTGCTTTTGGCGATCGATATGGCGATAAAGTAAAAGTATATTCAATGACTCCAAAAAATGCCAAAAAACCCTATAGTTTAGAAGTTTGTGGAGGTCCTCACGTCGAACACACTAACCAGTTAGCTGAAGGTAATAAACGGTTTCATATTATTAAAGAAGAATCCTCATCGGCTGGCATTAGAAGAATTAGGGCGGTTTTAAAATAA
>JAJZWH010000012.1 GCA_021846765.1 bacterium
ATATTTTATATCATATATGATGTTATGTATACAAAACTTTTTATTTTTATTAGTACTAATTTATTGTAATCCTTTTAAGGCACTTGCTACAATAGCTAATATTATTAATTAGGAGTTTAATCATGACCGATAAAGTAGTTGCTGAGCTAATTACTGCTGAGGAAAAGAGGCAACGTAATGGTCTAGAATTAATTCCTAGCGAAAATTACGTCAGTAAACAAGTATTAAATGCTCTTGGTAGTGTTTTTACCAATAAGTATTCTGAAGGATATCCTGGTAAAAGATATTATGGAGGTCAAATTAACACTGATAAGGTTGAACAATTAGCTATCGAGCGAGCCAAAGCTTTGTTTAAGGCTGACCACGCCAATGTGCAGCCTCATTCTGGTGCTCCAGCCAACGAAGCCGTTTATCATGCTTGGATGGAGCCAGGCGACACCATAATGGGCATGGAGTTGAGTCATGGTGGACATTTAACACATGGTAGACCGGGCACTATATCTGCTAAACTTTTTAATTTTGTTCGTTATGGTATTAAAGACCTTGAAACTGGAGAGATAGACTATAATCTGATGAGAGAAATAGCGCTGAAAACAAAACCAAAAATTATTTTAGCTGGTTTTTCTTCTTATCCCAGAGAGTTAGATTATGCTAAGTTTGCTGATATTGGCCGAGAAGTTGGTGCCGTCTTAATGGCCGACATGGCCCATATAGCCGGACTGATAGCTGGTGGAGTATTGGCTAACCCTTTTGATTATGGATTTAATGTTATTACCACTACCACTCACAAAACCCTTAGAGGACCTAGAGGAGCAATGATTTTAACTAAAGGAACAGTCAGTAATCCCCTAAAAACAGTAGATAAAACAATTGAAAATTTACCTACTTTAATTGATCGAACGGTATTTCCTGGTCTTCAAGGAGGTCCGCATATGCATACTATTGCTGCTAAGGCTGTGGCTTTCTGGGAAGCAGCTCAGCCTAGTTATCATAATTATTGCCTCCAGGTGCTGGCCAATGCTCAAACTTTATCTCAAGCATTAATGAACAAGGGATTTAAGTTAATAACCAATGGTACCGATAATCATATGATGGTGGCCGATATTCAAACTAGCTTTGGCTTTGACGGTAGTGTAGCTGAGCAAGTTCTTGATCGGGTTGGTTTAACGTTGAATAAAAATGTCATTCCCGATGATCCTCTACCTCCGTATAAGCCGAGCGGGGTTAGGTTGGGAACTCCAGCTATTACTACCAGAGGACTCAAAGAAGAACATATGTTTTTAGTAGCCGACTGGATGCATCAGGCTCTAATAAAAAAGAACGACCCTAAAGCTTTAGATAAATTGGCAAAAGATATTTTGCATTTTGCTAATAGTTTTCCTTTGCCCAGCGATAATTAAGGTAGCAATATTGGTTCTTGAGTTAGTTCTATGCTAAAACGTTCATTAACAGCTTTTTTAATTTTATTGGCAAACTTCAGTAAATCAGCTGTTGATCTAGCTGTTTTATTGATTAATACTAAAGTTTGAGTAGGGTAGGTAGCTATCCCTGTCTCTGAGTCATAGTAATCATGAAAGCCAACTTGATCAATTAACCAAGCAGCTGATAGTTTAATTAAACCGTCTTCGGTTGACCAATTGGGAATATTGGGGTAGGTTTCAGCTAGTCGTGAAAAAGATGAGGGTTGATTATTGGGTTCCTAAAAAAGGATCCACAGTTAGCTATAATATTTGGATCGGGCAGTTTACTTGATCGTATATCTATTATTGCTTGACGGATTATTGAAGAAGTGTAGTTAAAGATATTATTATTAGCTAAATATTCACTTAAACTAGGATAAAAAGGAGGCATAGGCTTTAGTTTAGACAGAAGAAGGGTAATGCCAGTGATAAAATAACGACCTTTATCCGCTTTATTAAAACGACTTTGACGATAACCAAAGTTACAATCGGAAGCAGGTATGGTCACTAAAGTTTCTGACAGCATATCATATGCAGTAACAGTGACTAAGGTTTGAGAGATTTCTTGTCCATATGCTCCAACATTTTGAATAGGTGTGGCTCCTGCTCTTCCAGGAATTAAACTAAGGCATTCTATTCCAGATAAACCCATATTTACAGATTTAGCGACTACTTCGTCCCATATCTCTCCAGCTCCGATATTAATATATGTGCCAATTTCTTCTTGGCTCACAATTTCAAATCCACAAATTCGATTAACTATGACTAATCCGGGAAAACCTTCATCTTTCCAGATAGTGTTACTGCCTCCTCCGATCATTATTATTGGCTGGTTATTTTTCTTAGCTATCTTAATGGCTTGAATCATCGAGTTTATATCCTCTACTTCTAGAAGATAAGAGGCCGTTCCGCCAAGCTTCATAGTTGAATAGTTAGATAGTGACACATTTTGTTGAAATTCCATCTAAGTTAATTATACATTTTTAACTAAATTGACTTGCATAAGGTCTTGTTGTAGCGATACCATAGAATATATGAAACAACCATCAATAGGACCTAAGCCTTATGAAAAACTTGGTCAACAATTAAAACAATATCGCCAATCTAATCAGGAGAGTCTAGCCGAAGTATCTGGAGCTGTTGAAGTCGATGAACACATACTAGAGAGATTTGAAGCAGGTATTGATCGACCTGACGAAGAAATACTGAATCTGCTGATAAATCATTTTCAATTAAAAGAAAATACAGCCAATCAGTTGTGGGATCTGGCTGGTTATGGTAGTTCATTTCCAGATGACGCTATTATTATAGAAGAAGCTATGGCTGCAGCTAAACAATTAATAATGGTTTTAGCGACAGATAATCGTGCTCTTTATAGCGATGGAGTTAGTATTGATTGCAATAAAACCGGTATACAAATGACCTTTACTCAGACTATTGGCCAAAATAAAGTTATTCAACTAAGTAAATTAGGAATGAGCTATGAACAGGCCGAAGAAGTAATTAAAGCTTTAGGGATTGCTTTAACTTACGCCAAATTTAGCCACAATAAACTACTTTTACCGCCCGATAAAAAAGTGTAAGAAATATTACTGAATTTGCTTATGTTTATTCATTATTATAATTTATAGTGTTTATTCTAAATATTTAATTAGAATAAAAATAGACACATTAAGGAAAAAAGATGACTATCGAACAAATGCTTAATAATTTGCATAAAATGGCTGAAAATCCTTCAATTTCTAATCCGGTTAAGCTTATTAAAAAGAATTAAAAATAACTATTTGTTATTTTGAAGATTCTTTTTATGTAATTGATGAATACCGTGAATAGCTAGCATGTAACTCATGATGGCTAGAGGCACCTCGCCAAATGTAGCCATTAGGATAGCTTCAGATGAGCCAAAAGTCCCTAGTCTGTAGGCTAATATATCGAACCAGGCATCAGTTAAAAATAGAGTACCAGTTATAGCAGCGGTAAATATCATGTATATTGAATTTAATCTGGTCAAGAGGCCGGTAATTAATAATAAACTGATTTGTGCAATGTCTAGTCCGACCCAGGTAATGCTCCAGTTTCGAGATATGTGTTGGGCATGTAAACTAATACCTAAATATATTACCCAAGGAATCATACCAATCGAAATTAATATATAAATAGTGGTTGCCCACTTTGGAATATTCGTTTTGACTTTTTTTAATTCTTCCATTGACAATAATAATAGCAAACACTTTATTTAAAATTAATATTTAGGATCCGCCGGTGTATCCAGCCGCATAATGAATCACAAAATAAGCCCAAAATACCCCACTAATTAACAACACTAATGGGTAGCCTAATTTTGAATTCCTAAATTTTTTAAAAAGCATAAATTGAACAGGAAAAGCCATTAGAGTATAGCGTGGGTATCCACTAAAATTACCACCTACTAAAGGCAATAACAGGTAGAGCAGACTATAAATGGCAAAACTTTTTTTACGACTCCACCAATATATAACTGAAGCAAAGACTAGGATAAAAATTACTATATCGATAGCAGTGACTGAATTCATAATGGTCGTTATATAGTTGCCGCTCAGCCAGTGATTGCCCTTTTGGGCACCAACGAAAGCTAAAGGCTTTCCTTTACTAATCCAAAGATAACCGATATAGCTTATGATACCCAAGCTACCAATTACTGCCGAACTGAGTATTTGCCAAATTTTCTGTTTTGCTTCCCACAGAACAATCATGATAAGAGGAATGATAAAAACTCCATTAGGGTGAGTGGCAGTAGCTAGGCCAGCAAAAAGTCCCGCCCAAAGATATTTATTTTTTAAAGAGAAGTAAAGTGCTCCAAGAGCGGCAAAAGCAAATAAACTTTCAGTGTAGGTGGCTGCTAGAAAGACTCCAGTAGGAAAGAAAAGAAAAAGCAAAACCCCCAAAACAATATCTTGGAGTTTCCTAAATGATATAGTTTTTAAAATTTTTATATAAAAAAACAGAGCACCGATTAAACAAAGCCAGCTAATAATAAGAGCGCTAATTAATGGAGAAGATAGAATATAGATAAATAAACGTATGAGTAATGGATAGAGGGGAAAAAAGGCAGTTAAGGCATCATTGGTATAACCTTCTTGAGCTATACTTATGTAATGTGGGCCATCCCATTCGGACATGAAATCTAGATGGGTAGATGGCTGGAGTAAATATCTTGCGCTATTGTCTGGATTGCCAGGAATAACTAGATTTGAATAGTATCCCAAAAAAAGAGTAAGCGATATAAAGCATACAGCAATAATTACTGCTAAAGCCCACTCTTTATCCTCTAATTTACGGAATATACTAAAAAATCTATCCATTCGATTATCTAATTATAGCTTTTTATAAAATATATTAATAAATTTAATTTTAGCCATAGAGTTAGCTAAAATTAATGTTTATAATTTTTAAAGTTATGTTTGGAAGAGATGTTAAATATAAACTAGATAATGAATTCGGCAGTTTTACCGTCGAAGAATTGATATATGAAGGTCGATTAGCTCGAGTTTTATTTAGTGGCCCGGAGCACGCCGCCCAATCCGGTATACCTTTAGATGGCAATCCGAGAATGCTGTTTGACTATAATCAGCGTTTTGTGGAACTGGCGCTAGAATTGAAACCAAATAATATTTTAGTTTTAGGAGGTGGAGCTTTAACCCTTCCGATGGCATTAATTGATAGGCTAGAAAAAAGTTTCGTCACTACCGTAGAGATCAATAAAGATTTAATTGAAGTGGCTAAGTCTTATTTTAATTATCTACCCAATAAACGTCATAAAATTATTATTGCTGATGCCGATGATTTCGTAAAAGCAAACATCAATAAGTATGATCTAATTTTTATAGACTTGTACAATGATTTTGTTACTCCTGAGAGATTTAGAATTATTGGCTTCGCGCAATTAATTAATAATTTGCTAGCTAAACATAGTGTTTTGGCAATTAATTGCATTTCTGGACTTTATGGAGACTACGCATTGCCGGCCAAACAACTTTATTCTATTTATTCTAAGGCAGTAGGACCGATTAGGATTATTCAAGCAGATGCTAATTATTATCAATGGCTTCAGCAAAATTTAATAATAATTGTTTTAAAAAATAAGCAACTGGATGAACACTGGTTCAGTGGCTATAAGGAAGTTTCTTCGATTGGCGTTGATTAAGTATCAAAGTTTATATATTTAAAACTCATAAAACATTTAGTAAACATGCTATACTCTGTTAATTAGCACTCTTGACATTAGAGTGCTAATTAATTAAGATAAATTTATAAGGCTCAGCCTTACTAAGTTATAAAAGGAGGTATTATTATGAGTAATATAATAACTTATGATCCGTTTGTTGAATTGAGAGAATTTCAGCGACAATTATTCGGAGATGATTTGTTTACTCCGACTAAAGCTTTGCATTCTCCAACTACAGATGTATGGACCGAAGATGACAAACAGTTAGTAATCGAAGCGCACTTACCCAACTTCGAACAAAAAGATATTGATGTCAATGTGGATGATAGCGTATTGGTCATTCGAGCCGAAAAGCATGAACAAGAACGAGATAAGAAGAAACAATATGTAATACGAGAAAGCAGCAGCAGTTTTTATCGTCGAGTAAAATTACCAGAAATAGCCGACAAAGATAATGTTAAGGCACATATGAAAAATGGAATCTTAACTGTGACAGTTCCATTTAAAGAATTGCCTGCACCTAAAAAAATAGCTATTGAAACTAAAAAATAAATTTAAGCATAAGAACTATTGCATTAGTTTGCTTTTTGGCTAATAATAATAGCTATTAATTTAGGAGAAAATATAAACAATGGATTGGCAACTTTATGTATATAGCTTTTTAGCGGGCATACTAGGTGCGAACGGTATACCTCATTTTGTTAAGGGTATAACAGGGCTTAAACATCAAACACCATTCGGAAGACCATCGTCGGCAGTAGTCAACGTGGTTTGGGGATGGGTTAACTTCGTGGTTGCTGGTTTGCTGCTTTATTGGGCTAATGTTCATCTACATTTATTAAGAGCATTCGCTTTAGTAGCGGTTGGAGCATTAATTATAGCTTTAGTATTAGCATATTCTTGGTCTAAACACCCAGAAGTTAACAAGAATTCAACTAAATAATATAGATTAAATTTCTAAAATAGGCGTCATATTAACTTATGGCGCCTATTTAATTCTATGTTAATAATTAACAAAATATCATATATGATATTTAGCAAAATATGTGGATATATAGTAAACTATATAATTTTCTGATATAGTATTGATTTTAATAATAATTCTTATCTTAAAAAGCTTATGCCGAGCAACAGTCGCACTACTGTAAGATTTGACACAGGTTTTTAATTTGATATCATCAAACCTTGTGTTCGCGGTTTTTAATCGATTGAACACACGCTTAGTTTGTGTCCCCAAAATAGAAAGTATTCAAAAATAATAATGAACTGTAATTTAAAGAGGGCATGAATGGGCAAGGAGGTGTGATGCGTTTATACGCAATTATCGCAGCTGTTTTGGCAGCTGTAACTATAGTAGGTTTAAGCGGTGAGGTGCAAGTCTACGCCGAAACTACTAATAATATTAACAATAATAGTTCAAGTGCATCTGGGATGGCTATAAAAAATGTCACTGTAAGAGAAGGAGACTGTTTATCTACCATAGCAGCTAGTAATAACACGACATATCAACGTATATTTGATGCAAATCCACAGATAGTTAATCCGGATCTAATTTATCCAGGGGAAGTATTGGTTATACCTAGTCCAACTGAGCAGCTAAACAATCGTGCTCTACCAGACAATTCAATAGCTGAGACGACTCCAGTAGACTCTGTACAACAACCTGTTGCTTCAATCACTACACCGGAGTCGCAGACAACAGTAGCTACTCCAGCGCCAACGACTAGTGTTGCTCCGACAAGTTCAGCGGCTGAACAGCCTGCGCCGTCCAATAATAATCTCAATGTGTGGTATAACTTGGCACAATGTGAATCGAGTGGTAATTGGTCTATAGATACGGGTAATGGTTTTTATGGTGGATTACAATTTACTCTATCTAGTTGGCAATCAGTAGGCGGAACTGGTTATCCCAATATGGCTAGTCCAGCTGAGCAGATAATGAGAGCTGAACTTCTTCAACAACAACAGGGTTGGGGAGCTTGGCCGGTTTGTTCAGTAGAACTGGGACTATAAAACTAAAATAAGCATAACTGTCTTTAGTTTATAGAGGCAGTTATGCGAGCTAAAATATAATAAGTTTACAAAAACATAAAAATATTGTATTTTAGTAATCGTGAAATATCCTGATGAAAAATATCCATTAAATTATCTACAGACAGAACTTTCTATGGAAGAAGGTTACGATTTGGTTTGGGGTGCAGGAAATCACGCCTTAAGACTTCAGTCTAGATTTAATGAAGATATAAGACAGGAAATATCAAGTCATATTGGATATTTATTTAATCTATTAGGTCAATTAAGAATAGACAATGGAAAGAGATCGCTATTATATGGACAAATATTGGGTCCGTATGAACAGGCAATAAATCGCATTGAAAAATCAAATCCAGACTCTGATTTTGCTGAAGACTGTGAGTATTTACAGGGATTAATGGCTATAGAACTTTGTCTAAATCTAAGCTTCTCAGATTTAACGTCTAAAAAAGAATAATTTTTTATAATGCTAAATTGGGGTCTATAAATTATTAATGGCTATATAATATATTTAGATATTAATTTAAAACGAAAATATTGAATAAAAAACATCTACAACTTAAACTTACACGACGTAATACTCAAATTGCTCTTGGTATTTTTTGGTTAATTGCTGGCATATTGCAACTCCAGCCGGATATGTTTACTAAAAAATTTATCGATTTAAATATACTTTCCAATAGTCTAGGTCAACCTGCTTTTATATACGATCCAATGAATTTTTTTATTCATATTTTTTTACTTTCTCCGATAGTATTCAATATTATTATTATTTTAATTCAGCTGACTATCGCTTTCCTTATATTTAATAAAAAAAGAGTTAAAATTGGCTTGTATTTGTCTATTTTCTGGGGATTATTTGTTTGGTATGTCGGTGAAGGCTTAGGAGGGTTATTTCTTAAAGGAGGCAATGCTACTTTGCTTATGGGTGCACCAGGCGCAGCTTTCTTTTACGTAGTTTTAGCTCTGTCTGTGATGCCAAGAAAAAAAGACAAATTATATCCTGATTACTGGTTGATATTTGTTTGGGCGATTGTTTGGGTCGGTTTAGGCATATCTCAGTTACTACCGACCAATTCTAGTTTACTCAACATGCAATCTATGATTATCCAGAATGCCCATAATGCTCCTAGATGGATTTCAACGATCGATACTCATGTGGTCAAATTTTTAAGCTACATTGGAAATAACCACAAAATATACAAAACAGATTCTAATATTCAAATGGGCGGCATGGGTACAAATTATATAAGTGGAGCCAGGGGATATTGGTTAGTAGTTATTCTTGCTATGTTAGAAATAGTGATCGGATTAATGGTTTTTATTGGACGTATTCAGCGGCGCATATTATTAATAGTCGGAATTATTCTTAGTTTATGTTTTTGGCTTATTGGACAATCCTTAGGACAAATTTATTCTGGGTATGCATCTGATTTAAATACAGCACCTTTGTTGATATTATTTGCTTTTATTTTACTTGGCATGAGTCATGAAATGGATGATTATTTAACTAAAATAAGAAAACGTTTAGAAGAGTTTATTGCTTAGTAGTTAAAGTTGTCTGGAATTTATTCAATGACAATAATTGCTATATTTCGTTAGTTAATAAATGAGAACTTCTGATGATTAAAATTCCAAATGCTAACTGAAAAAGAAGCTGACCCTGTATTAGAAAACCTTGACTTGGCAAAAGGTAATAAGCCGATATTAAGCCACCGAGAATTTGAATGATAAATAAAAAAATATTGAATCTATCGCGATATATTTTAAATAGAATTATTAGAGAAATAATAATTTGTATTATGAATATTAAAATGCCGCTATATTCGTGAATTGTTTTATAGGTTGAGTTGATATTATACGGAAAAAGAATAATAGTCAGAGTTAATGGAAAAAGAATAAATAGAAAACTACGTATAGAATCATAATCTTTTTTAATATATTTAATAGCGGCCAATATGGCTATAAAAGCAGAACCCGCTAAGCTTATAGTATAGGCTGCTAGAGTATTTAAATGGGTTCCATAATAACTTATGCCATTATCTACTCTTAGACCTTTAGGTCTTATAATAATACAAATAATAATGCCCAAAAAAAGGACTAACTGGCTTGTAATTAAATATTTTTGTAGTCTATTAAATGATAAATTGATTTTATGTTTCATACATTAATAAACAGTTTCCTTAAGAAGAGTGGCCTTAAATTATTATTTTATTAACCACTAATAATGGTTCTTGAAGTCTAAATTAATTATACAATACATACTTATTTAGATATTGTGCATAAAATTCAATATATAACCATACTGATAAAATAAAACTATAAATACCTAAATATTTTATAATGATCTAGCTGTATTCAATAATAAAAAATAACAACTAATATTAATCGTTTCTGGGTTTAAAAATTGATTTTAATCTTAGGTACTATTAGGTACAACTGTTTAACTTACGCCTACTAATCAATTGTCGTTATTTATAATTTGGCTAAATATAGCTAAAGAATATTTTAGAAATAATTTAAATCCAGATATTTGAGAGCGGAATTTAGCTGAATATAACTTTAATTCAGCCTGTATATGTTATGGACCGATAAGTGTTCTTGACAGCATATAGATGTAAGCGTAATCTAAAAATATGAATAAATATTCATGTAAGATATAAATATTAATATACAAGAAAGGGTTAATATGCAAACGACGGACGAAAAATCATGTTGTTGTCAAATTAAGAAGATCGATAAGAAATCATGTGATTGTTGTTGTGGTCAATGTGGGACTTCTGAAAGCTTGGAAGGTCGTATAGACCGTTTAGAGAAAGAATTACAAGAACTCAACCAATTATTAGAAAAATAGCTCTATTCTTTTATAGTTAGCAGAGAATTCATAACATTTTTTCCAAAATCAGTCAGAGAGTAATATACATTATGGCCTTTTTTAGCATCGCTAACCATATGTGTATTTTTTAGATCTTTTAAGTGATGAGAGATAAGGCTTTGAGATAATTTGGTGTGTTCTTCGAGTTCACAGACACAGTGTCTATCGCATTGCAAAGCACAAAGAATCTTCAATCGACTTTCTTCACTAACAATCTTGATCAGAGGACCAATCTTGGCAATCTGCTCAACTGTTTCAGAATTTGGCTTACAACAATTACATGAATCCATGCTCATATGATACATCTTTGTTAGCTTGTTATATAACTTATAAGTATTTTGTTAGCATTAGATAATGAAAAAATACAAATAAGATATCGTTAAAATTAGTTAATAAAGTAAATAGTAAATAATGAATAGAGAAATTATTAATACAAAAAATGTCCTTTAGTAATTTAAAGAGTGCATTAAATAATCTGACATCTAAATGATAAATAAGTTATTATTAAAAAATTAAGACGATCAAATTTAAAGTTTGCAAGTTATTAAATCGTAAAAGATACTAATTGTCGGTAATATTTAGGTCTTTAAATCAATAACCAGTATTAGCTAAATAAATATCAATAAATGTAGAGGTAGACTGGTGGCATTCATTGTTTATGAATTTGTTCCACATTAAAAGAATTATATATAATTGATAGTTATTGGATGCTCATAACCATGGCTATTAGGCCAATAGTAGATATAACAGCTATAGTGATTGAAATTGACAGTTGTTTTTGCTGGTTATTTTTCTGTCGATGCAAAGTAAGCGGATAAACTAAGAGTAGAGGCAATAAGGGCAATAAATATCTACCATAAAAGCCATTAACAAATTGTGCTCCTACGGATGTGTTCCCAATATAGAAAGCTGAAGCGAGTAGTCCATAACTAGCTAATAATATAGTGCTGAAGAAAATTATTAACCGCATCCGATATTCTCTTAGATTGTTAAGAACTGGCGTTGAACTAATTCCCAAATACAATCCAAAGTATAGTAATCCTATAATCAGAATAGACAAATAAATTAGTCTGTTAGTCAGGATACCTACAATGCCTAAGTATGTTGTGTCGAAAGTTTTGGTAAATGGTTGTTCGATAACGTGCAAAAGATAGAGAGGCAAATGATTCAACATAAAACTGATCTGCTGGCTACTGTTGAAATACATGCCTACTGTTGGGGTAAGTACGACACCGTGTACTGCATGCACTGTTCTGAGAGTAAACAGAACACTGCAAACCAGTACTAATATTAAAAGCGATGATTTCCAAATCAAAGCAACTTTCCGCTTAACAAAACGTGAAGCGGGTATAACTAGGGGTACTAAGCCAATCAAAAAGTAGCCGTCTTTGATTACAGCAACGTAGACTGCAAGCAGACTCATTACTGTGAGTATTAGCCAATTAGGCTTAAGTTTTTTTGCTATAACTGCTAATGTTAAAGATATTAGCAGCCAAGCTATGGCCATTTGAAGACCGTCTGCGCCGATAGTTGCAGCTTGTGATACGGACGTTGGAAGTAATCCTATGGCTAACATAAAGTACTTTCCTGCCGGCAGATACTTGATTGTCAGAAAGGTTAGTATTAGCCAGATCAAATATGTGGTGATTCGGGCTAAATAAACGTACCAGATCAACGGCATTCTTGCTGCCTTGGCCAGCATCAGCCCTATTAAACTTGGTATGTATGCCCAAGGTGGATAAAAAACAGTTGACGTAAAGTTTGCGGAAACCTTTGTTTTCCCCGGGTTAGTCACTTTAGCATACTGAGAATTAAGCTGCTTCGCCTGATTTAAATACCCTAAACCAGGACTGTGTCTAGATAAATTACGATATGCGTTTATCATATTGTTAAGGTTAATTGGTAGTTTACCTCCAAACTGATGGTTACCTATCGGTTGCTCGTTTAGCGTACCCTCACTTATTTGATACAATCTTGGGAAATGAGTAAATTCATCAGTACCGCTTAGGGGTGGAAGTCTGAATATAAATAAAGTTCCGAAAATTAACCCTAGAAATAAAAAAATATACTCCGGTTTTTTTATCATCAAAGCTGAAAAATTGAACAAATGTTTTTTGACATTAATCATTAAAATATAACTACTTCCTGTTGAACTACAATCTAAATTGTAACATTACCTAGAACTGAGCAATTAAAACCGACAATAAGCTGTAATATAAAGACTTTCAGCAGGATTGTTGTTCATTTGGTTTGCTACAATACAAGGTCAATACTTACCTCAATAAACTTTGTTTAAGCTAACTCTTTACCTATTCTTTTATCTAGCAAATCCATTGTCTTCATAAATTCGTTTGGTAAATCAATGCTATATTTACTGGCCAACACTAATATTGACCAAAGGCAGTCACTTAATTCATGGGCTAACTTTTCGTCAACATCTTCCATATCTCTCAAGCCATGTTTTGCCATAATAATCTTTGACAAATCGCCAACATCGCCAACAAAACCAGCCATGAGTTGCTGTTCGTTCCAGGTAGTGCCCCGCTTAATCTGGTTTAACTTGTCATATTTGTTGCTTATCTCTATAGCTCTTCGCTGAAGTTCATTAAATTCCATATGATTATTAAACCATAATTAGTTAATATCTCTTATCTGATTCAAACAACAATAAGCCTACTGGGCATAATATTAACTCAATTAAACCCCTAAAGGATTCCGAACAGATTGAAGCTATATTTCAAGAGAACTTCCGACAGGGGTGACTGTACAAATGGTACCCCCTACTAGATATGTTCAGAAAAAATTATTACCAAATAATTGTCAAAATTGCTGATGAAGTAGAAATGGCTAGAAAATATATGCGCAGTAGTTTTAATTTAGCTGTGCAAATTTAATTTAGGTAAACCACCTAAATGCCAAATATAAAGTAATCGTTGCTTAAGATTAGAGGCGAAGCAAGATAAATGCCCAACAAATTAAAACTTTCAATTAGGAGTTACGTTATCTTTAGCTTCTAACGATGAGAGCTGAGTTCCAGCTCTTCATCAACCTTCTCACTTAAATATACCTTCATTAACGATTGATATGGTACGCCTTTTTGGTTAGCCAGTGACTTAATGTGAGCAAGTAATGGGCCAGGAATTCGCATGGAAATAGATTCAGAAGTTAATTTCAAATTAGGGAATATAGTCTCCTCGGCCTTAGACCAGTCTATATAGTCAGCAGTACTATGAGTATCCCAAAATTCTGCTTCTTCTTCGTCGCTCTTGAAATCAGGTATCTTTTTAAGCTTCTTCATATTGTTTCCTCTCCTTTTTGTCCATATCTCTTACAGATATGATTCTTATTTTCTCTCCTCTAATTGTAAATGTGACCTGTAATTTTCTCTTATTTTTTGTTTGTCCTAGCCCATGATAGCGTTGTTCTGCAATAGTGGAATGCTGAGCATCCTTACTCGTTAAAAAAGGTCTTTGCGTAAATATCTCTTCTGCTTCTTGGGTTGATACATTATGTTTTATAAGGTTCTTATGAATATTGCCTGAATCCCACTGAAAAACAACTGTATCGGGCAACATCCTCATATTTATAGTATATTCTTAGTATATACATATGTCAATAGGTTTTAGAGAACCTAAAGGACTCCAAACAGATTGAAGGCTGTAGTTTAGAAAAATTTTGACAGAGGTAGCTGCACAGATGGTACCCCCTACTTGATATGTTCAGAAAAAATTATTACCAGAATATTGTTGATATAGCCAAAGAAATAGTGGTTGCAAGACAGTATATTGTTTCAGCTTAGCGTCTTAATTGGCGAATGCCATCTTAACTAACAATATACTTAAATGCTTACATTTGAAATATTCTTGAGTAAAAGTCTAAACATTATATTCGCTAATTATCTGTATATTTATTTGGAGATAACTATTCCTTTGTCTACTTGCTCCCTGTAATGGCTTTCAATAATACTAAACTGCTCCTCTGTAAAGGGTGCGTGGACTAAGGGTTGAGCTTCATGAATCACAGCAACGTCAACTGATGAATATACTTCAGGTTCTCCACAAGCAATGTCATATTTTTGGAGGAAGTACCTAGTTGCACTAAATTCTTTATATTCATCTCCTAGGCCTTTAGAGATATCTACTGAATTATCCATGCCTACCAATAAGGGCGCTTCCATTCCTATTGCGCTTAAGATAAAAGGCTCGTGAACTTTTTTCCTAGCCTCTACTTTTGCAATATCTTCGGGCGACATTATTTTCAATGCGATATCTTTGATGTCATCTGTTATCGGAGCTATATCTTGTAGCACAGAACTACGATATGCGTCCAGTATGCCCATTTCGACCATTTCTTTGAAATGTCTAGTCAGCATTGAAATAACCTCTGGCCTCTCAAACTTAGCCTTTAGTTCTTCTGGGGTTGTTTCGGGTCTATTATTATTGCTCGCAAATTCTCGTGTCATAAGCTTATAATACTAGAAAAGTGTAAAATAAGCAAGCATATGTACATTTACTATATAATAAACCTGCTTGGCATTATAGTTAGTACAGCTAAACCCCTAGAGGATTCGAACAGATTGAAGCTGTAGTTTAGAAAAATTTCGTCAGGGGTGACTGTACAATTGGTACCCCCTACTTGATATGTTCAGAAATAAGTATTACCAAGTAATCATTGGTTTTGCTAAAGAGGTGCTTATATCAAAACAATACCTGGCGCAATTAGAGGTATTTGATTAACTCCTCAACTGAAATACCCAGAGGATTAAGGATACCTTTCTTGAGCGTTCCAGGCTTGATAGCCTTATGGTTTGGAATAATGGCGGTTCTACCTCTGCCATCTTTCATCTTGATATGACTGCCTTTTTGCGCAACTTTACTAAAGCCCATCTTCTGTAGGGCTTTAACTAATTCAGTTGCAGATACAACAGGTTGCTTAGGCATGAGCCAATCGAACTGGGACTACAAACTGACGTTTGTAATTATAATCATCAGTTGCTTCAATAGATGGGCTATCTTCTAGATAAAGTTCGATAGCTTCTTTTATATTCTCAAGGGCTTCTTCTAAAGTTTCGCCTTGGGAAGCGCAGCCAGGTAAATCAGGAACCCAGACAGAAAAACCACCATCTTTCTCTTCCTGAAAGACAGCTTGATATTCAACTAATGAGTTGTTCTTTTTCATAATTTATATTATAAGGTTTTTGGCTCGTGGACACCAGTTTTTGTATAATAGCTTAAGTGAGAAATTTTCTAACGTCTAATCAAATAAAATCAAAGCCATGCATCAACCAATAAACCCAATAATTATTGGCATTGAAGGATTTGGCGGTTCTGGAAAAACAACTCTGGCAAATAATCTAAAAGACAAGCTTAATAAGCGTGCAGTCATTAGTATTGATTCTTTCATTGTTAAAGAGAGTGCTCAACATGGGAAACCGCAGGAAGAAACCTTTAACACAGGCAGAGCAAGTTAAGAATGAAACTTAAAGAAATTCTAAAGTAAACATGACTAAGAAATTATTTATCTTCCATGGCACTGACTGCACACCATCTGATTATTGGTATTCCTGGCTTGGAGAACAATTAAAGAGTCGTAGCTATAAAGTCGAGATACCCTCTTATCCAGATATTAACCATGAACCTATACACGATTTCCTTCCAAGGGTTTTAGGTAACCACAATTTTGACGAGGAAACTGTTATAGTTGGCCATTCAGCAGGCGGACCACTTATTTTAAGTATCCTAGAGAATATTGATGTTGTGATACCGAAAGCCATCTTAGTGGCAGGCTTTTCTTATAGATTGCCTGATGAGGAATTAGACCCAGTCTTACAAAATAGCTATAACTGGGATAAAATCAAACAACACGCCCAAGACATAATCTTTATTAATTCAGTTAATGACCCATGGGGCTGTGATGATAAACAAGGCAGGTTCATGTTTGATAAACTTGGCGGCACTCAAATAATTCGCAATGATGGACATTTTGGTTCGACCACTTATAACCAGCCTTATAAAGAATTTCCATTACTAGAAAGGCTAGTAGTAGAAAATGAGTAATCCAGAACAAGCTAGTAATCAATTCGAGAAAGACTTATATTTTGTGACAGTTAAATTATTCCTTAGAGATGGAAGCAAACTTCTTATTACCCATGACATATTTGGCGATTGGGATTTGCCAGGCGGACGTATTCGTAAAGACGAATTTAATAAACCTCTGGAATCAGTAATACAACAAAAAGTTGACGAAGAATTAGGTCAAGATGTTAAGTATGACCTTAAGGAGCCAAAAGCCTTTTTTAGAGTTGAACGTCATGAACATAATCTAGGCGGCCAGCTAGTTCGTATATTTGGTGTTGGATATGAGGCCCACTTTCTTGGAGGCGCAATACATTTAGGTGACCATCATGACCAAATGGAATGGGTAGATACTAATTCATTTCAGCCAGAGCAGTATTTTACTGGCGGCTGGCTTACTGGTGTCCAGGAATATCTAAAAGCTATAGGCAACGAACAAGGATAATTTTTCTATAAAAACAGCAATAAACATGTCTAACCCCTGAAGGATTCCGAACAGATTGAATCTGTAGTTTAGAAAAATTCCGACAGGGGTAGAAATACAAATGGTACCCCCTACTAGATATGTTCAGAAAAAATTATTACCAAATAATTGTCAAAATTGCTGAAGTAGAAATGGTCAGAGAATATTTAAGTAGTGGTTTTAATTTGAGTGTCCAAATCCAACGTGGGTGAAATATTTACTTGTCCACTATAAGTAAATTGCCTTAGAGGTTATTGTAGGGAAGAGTATACGAATGCTGACTATTAAGACAAAAAAACATGGCATAATATAATATATGAAACTCTACCACGCATCACCTATAAAAAATCTGAAAATTCTTGAGCCTCAACGAACTATTAGTAATGATAAATATATTGGAGATTTTGTTTTTGCAACTAGGCATAAAAAGTTGGCGTTAATGTACATGTTGCCTAAAGGCTTTCCTGTATTAATGAATATTAAATCCCCAAAGCCTTATGTTGTGTTGTGTGGCAATAGTCGGGATATTCTTAAAAAAGATAAAGGGGGTGCTTTGTATGAATTGTCAGCCAAATCATTTCATAGAACACCACAAACTGCATTAAGTAATTATGAAATGGTTAGCAAGATGCCTATTAATACTTTAAGTGAAACAGATTATGAAAGCGTAACTCGGGCATTAGACAAAGAAGGCATTGAGATATATTTTGTTAATAATAAAACGTTTGACAAACTTATTCTTAATCCCGAGCAAGATAGTATAGTCCAGACGTTAGATAGGTATTTACCTTAGTCATCTATTATTTTTAATAATTAACTGGTCTGCGATTGCATTTGAAATAGGTAATCCTAAAATATCTTCTAGCCACCTAAATTGGCCATTTGTGTTACATTCAAGAAAAGTTATTTTACCCTCCTT